>JBFWSD010000237.1:0-8070 GCA_050248575.1 Gemmataceae bacterium | reverse complement strand
GAGCGGCTCGAACGTGTTCGATCCGGACGGCTCGCTCACGCGTGCCGTCAACGAAATGTTGCGCCAGGACCCTGCGGCCTCGTACGAGAGCGTGCACGAGAGACTGCTGGCGCGGCACGAGGATCGGATCCGCATGAACCAGATGTCGCCGCGTATCTTCGAGGCCATTGCCCTGCGCACGGCGCTGGTGCTGTTCGAAGGGGAGTATTCGGGCGTCGTCGAACCCGAGAAACATTACATCCCGCTCAAGCACGACTTCAGCAACGCCAGCGAGGTGCTGGATCGGCTCGAGGATGTTCGCTACCTGGAAGAACTCACGGAGCGGGCCTTCGCCGACGTGATCGCCCCGGGCCGCTACGGCTATGGACGACTGGGCCAACTCCTGGACCGGGCCATCGACGAGCAATGCGAGCGGCCTGCGTTCGGCTATCGCTTCAATGCCGCCCTCATTGGCCGCGCGACCAGCCTGGAGCATCGCTCGTTCTCCGAACTACCAATGGTTTTCAGCACGACCTGGATGGACAGAGTCGAGTTCAAGCACTTGATACAGCGTGAGGCCACAGCGAACGTTGCCGACAAGTTGTCGCAGGCTACTTCGACGATCGCAGCATTGCAGAGACAGTGCGCCGATCTCGACATGAGTCGGGAGATTGCGTTTCAGAATGTCGTATCTCTCCAGACCGAAGTGAAGGCGCTGAAGAGCTCCTTCACCTGGCGTGTCGGCCGGGTGGTGACCGGCCCGCTGCGGGCGTTCAAAACGTTCGTGCAACGGCGAACACGGCAGCAACGTGAGGAACTGGAGGCACCTACCGGGACGGCAGCATCGCCAGCGGGGCTTTGCCTCTGAAGGGCCCGATCTTCAAGTCGATGCCGATGAAATCGAACGCGGCTTGTCAAGATGACTCGATCCGCAGACAAGGAGTTCATCATGCCCGGGCAGGCGGAGATCGATCGGTGCAATTCCGAGTACTGGAATGAACTGTGCGGCACGCACCTGGCGAAGAGCCTGGGGATCGAGGACTCGAGCCCCGAAGCGCTCGAGAAATTCGACCGCTGGTACTTCGATCTTTATCCGTATCTGTTAGCCATCGTTCGGCCCGAGCGCATGGCGGGCAAGCGCGTACTCGAGATCGGACTTGGGTATGGCACGCTCGGGCAAAAGCTCGCGGAGGCGGGCGCCGATTATTGCGGTCTCGACATCGCCGCAAAGCCGGTCGAGCACATGAACTGGCGGCTGGCTCAATCCGGACTGAACGGGCAGGCCCGCGTCGGCAGCGCGCTCGACATGCCTTTTGCCGAAAACTCCTTCGACTACCTGGTCTCCATTGGTTGCTTCCATCACACGGGCAATGTGCAGCGCGCCATCGACGAAACCTATCGGGTCCTGAAGCCGGGCGGAGCATGTGTGCTCATGGTCTATAACAAGTATTCCTGGCGCCAGTGGCAAGCGGCGCCGGCAGCGACGTTTCGCTGCTGGCTCGACGAGCTATGCTGCGCCAACCTGAGTCGGCGCCTGGCGACGGATGCCGAACGCGCGATGTACGACTCCAATCAGCAGGGCGAGGCTGCCCCCGAGACGACCTTGCACTCGATCCGGGAACTTGGCGTGCGCCTGCAACACTTCCAGGGTGTCCGGTTCTGGAAACAGAATGCCGACCCCCTGGTCGTCAGACAGAAGACGTGGTTCGAGCGCAAACAACTCCTGAACAATCTCGGACGCTGCTTGGTGCTGGACATCTACCTCGAGGCCAAAAAGCCAGCGGCGCGGCCATCCGCTGGTGCGGTTCGAGAGCGTCTGGCCAGCCTCCGTTCTTGAGACCGACGCTCACCCGTGGGAGGGGGCTGGCGGTGGAGCGGTATCGGTTGTTCCCTCAGGCGGCGGCGGAACAGCTTCGGCTTGATCCGGTGGTAGTTGCCCGTGTTCGGGCAACTCGGTGAGCGGTTCATCCGATTCGTCGTCGAGGAGTTTCCGCTGTTTGCCGAACACGAAATAGAGGCCGGGAATGACCGCCACGCCGATCACGGTCCCGACGAGCATCCCGCCGACCCCCGTGGTGCCAATCGTTCGATTGGCGATGGCGCCGGCACCGGTAGCGAAGACGAGGGGCAGCAGGCCGGCGATGAAGGCGAACGAGGTCATCTGAATCGGCCGGAAGCGGAGTTTTCCGCCCTCGATGGCTGCCTGCTCGAGAGAGACGCCTTCGCGGCGCCGCTGCACCGCGAACTCGACGATCAGGATCGCGTTCTTGCCGAGCAGGCCGACCAGCATGATCAGCCCGATCTGGGCGTAGATGTCGTTGGCCAGCCCTGCTGCTTGCAGGAAGAAGAAGGAACCGAACAGACCGACGGGCAGCGACACGATGACGGCCAGCGGCAACGTGAAACTCTCGTATTGCCCGACCAGCACGAGATAGACGAAGGCCACGACGATCAGGAAGATGTAGAGGTCCTCGTTCCCCTTTTTTGATTCATCCCAGGAAAGTCCTGCCCAGCCGATATCGTAGCCGTGCGGGAGGGTCTCGGCGGCCACCTCCTTGATCGCCTGGATGGCCTGCCCGCTCGAATAGCCCGGCGCCGGGGCGCCCTGGATGTTGGCGCAAGGATACAGGTTATACCGGGTGATCTCGTTCAAGCCCTGCTGCTTCTTGATGTGCATGAACGAGGAGAACGGGACCATCTCGCCGCGATCGTTCTTGACGAACAGGTTCTCCAGGTCCTCGGGGTAGCGGCGGAACTCTGGCCACGCCTGAACGTAGACCTTGTAGAACTGGTTGAAGCGAACGAAGCCTTGTTCGTACGTGCTGCCAATGAGGATGTTGAGGTTATCCAGGGCTTTCTCGATCGAGACGCCCTTCTGCATGGCCGCATTGTTGTTGATGATCAACTCGTACTGCGGGTAGTCGGCGGCGAAGAAGGTGAACAGGTTCTTCAGTTCCTGGCGATGCTTCAAGGCGGCCATGAACTTGTCGGTCACCTGGCCGAGGCGCTGGTAGTCGCTGGTATTGGTCTTGTCGAGGAGCACCACGGAGAAGCCACCGGCGGCGCCGAAGCCGGGCACTGCGGGCGGCTCGAAGAACTCGAGCTTGACGTTGGACATCTTGCGGCATTTTTCTTCGAGCTCTTCGATGATCTGGTGCGCCGTCCGTTTGCGATAGGACCAGTTCTTCAGGTTGATGAGGCAGGTGCCCGCGTTGGAGCCACGGCCCTCGGTGAGCACTTCGTAGCCGGCCAGCGAAGTGACGGAGGTGACTTCTTCGACCTCCTTGGCGAGCGCCTCGAGTTCCTGGGACTTGGCGTTCGTGTATTCGAGCGTTGAGCCGGGCGGGGTCTGGAGGACGGCGTAGATGATGCCCTGGTCTTCGCCCGGGATAAAGCCGGCCGGTAGTTGTGAATTCACCGCAAAGATGCCGAAGGCAAAGGCCACGATGACGCCGATGGTCAGCGCGCGACGTGCCACGATCCAGCGCAAGACGCCAACATAAAAGTTGGTGCCCATTTCGAAGGCGCGCTCGAAAGGCCCCCGCACAAAGGGCAGGGCAACGAACAGCAGCCCGGCCATTCCCCACAGGTAGTACGCCAGATAGGTCACGAGCCCCAGTACGACCAACCCTGCCAAAGTAGACAGCAAGAAGGCCAGTCGTCCGCGCTGCTTCTTGTTCGTGCTGGCAGCGGCGTGGCCGTGGCCGTGGGGTTTGAGAATCATGGCACAGAGCACGGGCGTCAAGGTGAGGGCAACCAGGCCGGAGAGAAGGATCGACGTGGCCATGGTGAGGCCGAACTGACGATAGAAGGTGCCGACCGGGCCGGGGATGAACGTCACCGGAACGAAGACGGCGGTCATCACCAGGGTGATGGCGATGATGGCGCCGCTGATCTCGTGCAGGACCTCCATGGACGCTCGATAAGGCGACAGGTGCTTCGAGGACATCTTGGCATGGACTGCCTCGACCACCACAATCGCGTCGTCCACCACGACGCCGATGGCCAGCACCATGGCGAAGAGCGTGATCAGGTTGATGGACAGCCCGAAGAGCTTGAGGAAAAAGAAAGTTCCGACCAGCGACACGGGAACGGCCAGCGTGGGGATGAGCGTGGAACGCAGATCTCCAAGGAACATGTAGACGACCAGCGACACGAGGATGAATGCCTCGAGCAGGGTATGGAGCACCTTCTCGATGGAGGCGTCGACGAACTTGGAGACGTCGTAGGCGATTTCATAGTCCATGCCGGGCGGGAACGATTCCTTCTTGATCTGTTCGAGCTCTTTCTTGATTTCCTCGATGACCACGGCGGCATTGGAGCCGGGAGCTTGCTTGAGCACGATCGACGCAGCGGGCAGGCCGTTGATGTCGGAGTAGATATCGAAGAATTCCGAGCCCAGTTCAACGCCGCGGCGCTCTTTCTGCTTGTCGCCGCCATTTTCGGGGGCGAGTTCGTGGGGAACCGACGACGCTTGCACCTTGGGGGGAACGCAGATGTCTTTGAGGCGGAGGATCTCACCGTCGGGGTTGGCGCGCAGGATGATGTTCTCATACTGTTCCGGCTTGTTATAGCGGCCCACATAGGTGAGGACGTACTCCTTGGACTGCGATACCATGCCGGTGGCCTGGCCAAGTCGCCCGGGCGAGCCGATCATGCTCTGTTCGGCCAGGGCCTTCATCACGTCTTCGGTGGAGATCTTGTACGCGCGCATGCGGTCGGGGTTGAGCCAGATGCGCATGGCGAAGGTGCGGTTGCCCAGATTCCTGGGGATGCCCATGCCCTGGATGCGCTTGATCACGGGCATGACGTTGACGTTGACGAAGTTGAAAAGGTCTTTCTGGTCAGCGTTGGGGTCGGTGCTGAAGATGTTCACGTACATCAACATGCTGGGCACAACCTGGCTGACGAGGATCCCTTCGCGCACCACCAGGGGGGGCAGGCGGCTGAGCATGATGTTGACGCGGTTTTGCACGTTCACGACATTGATGTTCGGATCGGTGCCCGGCTCGAAGTAGATCAGGATGGCGGCCTCGCCGGCACTGGTCGCGGACGAGACCATGTAACGCATGTTCTGAACGCCGTTGATGGACTGCTCGAGCGGAATCAGCACCGAATCGACCAGCACGTTGGCGCTGGCGCCGGGATAGGCAATCGACACCTGAACCGTGGGCGGCGCGACGTCGGGGAACTGCGCGATCGGTAAGGTCCCGATCCCCAGCACTCCCACGAAGAGGAGGAGAATGGAGATGACGATCGCCAGCGCGGGCCGATGCAGGATTTTTGTGAACATGGTGCTAACAAAATCTCGTTGCGTCGCGGACGTGGGCGGAGCTATTCCGCATGATGTTTTTGCTTGTCCAGGACCTGTTCGGGGGCACGATACTCGAATTCCACCTTCTCGCCGTCGTGAACCTGCCGGACGCCGTCGAGCACGATCTTCTCATGCACCTCGAGGCCGCTTTCGATGACAAAGATGTCGTCCAGTTCGTGCTGCACGGTGATCCAGCGCTGATGCACCACGCCGTCTTCACCGACGACGTAGACGTACATCTTGTCGAGAATCTCGAAGGTAGCCCGTTGCGGGATGACGAGCGCGTTCTTCAAGGTGCGGTGGATGAGCACGTTGCCCGTTTGACCGTGGCGCAACAAGCCGGTCGGGTTGGGAAAATCGGCGCGGAAGGGGATGTTGCCGGTCTCGTTGTTGAACTTGGCCTCGATCGCGGCGATCTTGCCGGTCTCGGGGAACTTGCGGCCGTTGGCGAGCACGAGCTCGAGTTGACGTTGCTCCTTCTCGGCGACGTCATCGTCACCGTCCTCGCTGTCTCTTTTCTTGTTGCTCTCGTAGTCCACTGCCTGGACCTTCTCCTTGTCGGCCATGAATTCAAGGTAGCGGGCTTCGGGCACGTTGAAGTAGACCCACATGACCTTGTTGTCGGACAGGGTCGTCAGGATCTCGCCCTCCTCGACGAGGCTGCCGAGGAAATAGTGCAGGCGGTCGACGATGCCGTCGAAGGGGGCTTTGATGAAGGTGAAGTCCAGTTCGGCCTGGGCCAACTTCACCTTGGCTTCGGCCTTGGCGAGTTTGGCGCGATACAGCGCCACTTCCTGAGGCGAGACCACTTTCTGTTTCAGCAACGCTTCGGCGTTGGCAAGCTCCAGACGGGCGAACTCGGCCTCGGCCATGTCGGCGTCCAGCTTGGCCTTGTAGAGAACGGGGACGATTCTGAACATCACGTCCCCCTTCTTCACCGTCTGGCCCTCCTTGACGCGGATGCCTTCGAGGTAGCCCCTCTCCAGGGAGCGGACCTCGATGGTGCGCCGCGCATGGATCTGGCAGACGTACTGTTCGCTGAAGACCATGTCCTTGGTCATCGGGCTGGTCAGCACGATCTTGCCGTGCTCCTCGTGGGCATGATCCGTGTGCATCCGGCAAGCGGGCAGAGAGAGGAACATCACTGCCAGCATGATGGTCGAGAGCTGAGGTGATTTCATGGCGTTGCGCTCCTTGATGCGCTGGTCGGGTCATGCAAGATGAAGGCGATCAATCTGCCTGCAGCCAGCGTTCAGCTTCCCTGCGCTGGCACTCGCGGTGAGCGGGCGTGTACTGCTCAGTTTCGGTGTGTGTCGATATGTTAATCTTCCTGGTATGTCGAGCGATTCGCCAGAGCGAAACGATTACAAATCGGTTAGTTCAAAGTCTTGGACGCACTTGACGGCGCCTGCGCTAACCGCCTGTCAGAAACGTAAGCTCGTGGCGGGCCACACTCGATGATCGCGCGTTGACCCTTCTCTTGTTCCCACGCGAAGCGCGTGACCGCATCTCACTATCGGCTTTCAGAGTCGTTCACCAGGAGTAGGCTGTCGAGACCCAGAGTGCGAGGACCGCGAGCAACATGACCGCCTGGACCGCGAGCCGCTCCTTGAACGCGAGCGCGTCTTTGCCGCTGCGCGGCAGTAGCACTGCGGGCACGCAGACAATCAATAGCGACCAGGCGATCAAAGGCGCGGAGGGGACGTCATTCAGCCAGTATAACGGCCAGGAGAGCTCCAGGTCCCAGCGAGGACGAAGCAACATAACATGCTGGAGCCGCTTCACGATGGCTTCGAGCTGGTTGATGGCCCGCACACAGTAGAACATGCCCGCGAGGGCAACAACCAACAGCAGCAACCAGTAACTACGGCCGATGCCGCGCAGGAACTGAATAACACTGACCACGGTCCCCAGCACCGCCAGTCCGACGCAGGCGGTGAACAGCTTCGCGTGACCAACCAGCCGGACCAGTTCCTCTTCACCGCCGTACACGGGCTGAATCCACGCCAGCTCGGCGCGGGTCAGGCCGCTGGCGGCAATCCATTGCTCAAAGGCGGGCGTCTGGATGTCGGCCACCAGCGCGTGGTTAGCATGATGAGAGACTTCGTCGACTAGCTGTTGCTGCCCGCTGCACGCCAGCAAGTAAGCCACGGCGCAGGCCTGCCCGTCGCGATCGACGAAACAGGGGGCATGTCGATTGGCGAAATCATGATTGCGCGGGAACTTGCCCGCCCGCCAGTAGTCCTTGAGCCGGTCGAGTTGTTCGAACCGTGCACTGCGCACATCTTCGGAAAGATGGTTCACATCGGTTGAACGTAGGGCTTGCTCAACGCCCTCCAGGTGAGTCTTGATGCGTCCTCGTTCTTTCTCGAGTCCATACCTACGCAGCAGAGTGACAAGTGCTGGCGACATGGCGAATGCTCCGTGACACAGATGCACTATCCCTTCGTCGCAGGAAGAATCCGAAATCCAAAACCGATTCGTTTGCGCAATGAACACCCTTGCGTCAAAACCACAAGTCGTGTCCAGCGTGAGGCATACGACAATCGCCCAGTCCAAAATCGGCAAAAGTGCGCAAACGATTGCCGTAAGTCGTTTTCGTCATTGGTCATAAGTCAATGATCCGTGTCATGCGTTGACATGCAGTGCCAGCGCTGGCGGCCCTGCCAAAAACCTCGGCGGCGATGATACCCATATTCTACGCCGGGCCATTGAAAGCGACGTGTCTGGTTTGTCAGTCAGGTCGGCTTGCTGCCCGCCTCGAAGTCGCGGGCATC
>JBFWSD010000236.1:0-8074 GCA_050248575.1 Gemmataceae bacterium | reverse complement strand
CGGCGGCGGCGGCTTCCCCGGCACCATCGGCCGCATCGAGCATGGCTACGAAGTGCGGCCCGACCTTTGCGCCGTGGCCAGGTGCAAGAACCCGCGCAGCTATCTGGGCAAGTTCTATGTCGATTCGCTGGTGCACGACGCCGACGCCCTGCGGCAGCTCCTGAAGCTCGTCGGGCCGAAACGGATTGCCCTGGGCTCCGACTATCCCTTCCCGCTGGGCGAAGCCAGGCCCGGGCAGCTCATTCGCGCCTTGAAGCTGCCCGCCGCCACCAGCCAGCGGCTCCTGGCGAAGAATGCCCTCGAGTTCCTGCACGGAACCTGAGGGGGCCAAAATCTACTGCCGCGGTCGACGAATAAGCTGGCAAGCACACGTCGGCCCCGCCACAATCGTCCTCGTGAGGGCCAAATCTGGGGGAAGCGATGGACGATCTCTATCCGATCTACCTGTACTCTCTCTATGCCGGCGCGGGCACGCTCTTCTTCATCATCCTCGGCTTCTTTTTCATGTACGACGAGAAGGACAACTTCGGCGGCGTTGACGTGGACCTCGAAGCCGAAGCGCTGGGGGACACCACTTCGTTCATCTGGCAGTGGAAAGGGATCCTTGGCCCGCTGGCGATCGGCGTCTTGATGTTCGGGCTGGTCGGCGTCGGCTGCACCAAGCGCGACATGGACCCCACCGACACGCTGGTCTGCGCGAGCGGACTTGCCCTCGTCCTCACCCTGGTGCTGGGCTACTTCGCGCACCAGACCTCGAAGCCCGCCGAGTGGACCATCCCCATCCGCGCCGCGGTCGGCAAGTCGGGCACCGTCACGGCCCTCATACCGCCGCGCGGCAGCGGCACCGGCAAGGTCCAGGTTGCCTTCGGGCAGCGCGTCGAAGAATACCCGGCCACCACGCACCAGGATGAGATCGCCGTTGACGCCACCGTGCTCGTGGTGGGCGTGACGCAGGGCAGCGTCCTCGAAGTGACCGGCTCCAGCAGCTACACCCTCTCAACCGGCCAGCACACCTGAACGGGAATAAGCTCCCGCGGCGGGCTCGTACTTCTGGACGTCATCTTGGCCCGAGGTACGCACCATGAAGCGGGCACGCATCGGCTTTGCCACGGTCCTGTCGCTGGCCCTGGCTCTCGCGGTCGGCTGTGGCCGCACTCCCCCTGAACCTGATGCAGACGAGCCATTTCCTCCACGAAAACTCACCTCCGAGAAACTGGATGAATGGCGGGGAAAACTGCGACATCGCGACGTGGCGATCTCCTTGCCACGCTTCAGTGTGCGGGGCCGCTACCGATTGAACCAGGCTTTGACTGCGCTAGGCATGGGCGACGCTTTCGAGCGCGACCGGGCAGATTTTTCAGGAATGGTCAACCCGCAAACCTTGTCGCTCTTTCTGGATGAAGTCGTGCATGAGGCCGCCGTCCAGGTAAACGAGAAAGGCACCGTGGGGGCAGCCATGAGTTATGCCAAGGGGAAGGACAAAGGGGGAGCCTTCGATCCCCCCGTTACCTTTCGCGCCGATCACCCGTTCCTCTTCCTGATCTACGACGAGTCCACTTCGAGCATCCTCTTCGTGGGGCGCGTCGCCGATCCAGGGCAGGAATAATCTCTGGTGCTTACCTAGACCTCTCCCATCATTCCCAGGGATTCTTCGACATCTTCCTCCGCCGCGGTGGCGAGCACACAGATGCAGTCGCCGCGGGCTCGGTGTTCTTCGAGGGCTGCCATGCTGTCGCACAGGTAGACGTTGCGGCGGCAGTGGCCACAGTAACGCACGTCGATCAGCTCGGTTCGTTCCAGCTGGCCCCACGTCTTCGGGCAGAGAAACTTGAACCAGGCGCGGCAGTTTTCGATCGGTAGCGGCGTTCGCTCCATGGCCTGCTCTTTTCCCGGGCACCATGGTTCCGCGGCGCATTTCCGCCGCTGTTTCAGTATAATCCATGGTTGGCCCATTCACTCAAGACACGGAGCCGAGCAACGATGACGGCGATGACCATGACCGAGAAGATCCTGGCCCGGGCCGCGGGCAAGGATTCCGTAGTCCCCGGCGACAATATCTGGGCCAGCGTCGATGTCCTCATGACCCACGACGTCTGCGGGCCAGGCACCATCGGCGTCTTCAAGGAAAACTTCGGCAAAGACGCCAAGGTCTTCGACCGCAGCAAGGTCGTCATCATCCCCGACCACTACATCTTCACCGCCGACGCGATGGCCAACCGCAACGTCGACACGCTGCGTGCCTTCGCCGCCGAGCAAGACCTGACCTACTTCTACGATGTGGGCACGCCCAAGTACAAAGGCGTGTGCCATATCGCGCTCCCCGAAGAAGGGCACACCCGCCCGGGCGAAGTGCTGCTCGGCACCGATAGCCACACCTGCACCGCGGGCGCCTTCGGCGAGTTCGCCACCGGCATCGGCAATACCGACGCCGGCTTCGTCATGGGCACCGGCAAGCTGTGGCTGCGCGTCCCCGAGACCATGCGTTTCGTCTTCACGGGCAAGCTGCCTCCGTATCTCATGGCCAAGGACCTGATCCTGGCCGTGATCGGCGACATCGGCTGCGACGGGGCCACCTACCGCGCCATGGAATTCGACGGCGAGGCCGTCTATGCCCTCAACATCGAAGAACGCATGACCCTGTGCAACATGGTGATCGAGGCGGGGGGCAAGAACGGCGTGATCGCTCCCGACCAGGTCACGCTCGACTACGTCAATGCGCGCAACGCGGGCAAGCGGCCCTACACCGTGGTCAAGCCCGACGCCGCTGCGAAATATTGCTTCGAGAGGGTCTACGACGTCGCGAAGCTCGAGCCGGTGGTGGCCAGGCCGCATAGCCCGGACAACAAGGCCTACGTGACGGAACTGCGCGGCACCAAGATCGACCGGGCCTACATCGGCTCGTGTACGGGCGGCAAAATGACCGATTTCCGCGCCGCCGCCCAGATCCTGCTCAACAAGAAGGTGGGGGTGGACACGTTTGTCGTGCCCGCCACCAGCGAGATTGCCGCCGGGCTGAAAAAAGAGAAGCTCGACGGGCACACGCTTGAAGACGTGTTCCTCGCCGCCGGGGCCAAGATCGGCGAGCCTTCGTGCGCGGCTTGCCTGGGCGGCCCGTCGGATACGTTCGGCCGGCTCAACAAGCCGATGAGCTGCATCAGCACCACCAACCGCAACTTCCCGGGCCGCATGGGCCACAAGCAGGCCGAGGTCTACCTGGCCAGCCCGCTCACGGTGGCCGCCAGCGCCCTGAGCGGCGAGATCAGCGACCCGCGCGACTGCCTGTAACTTCTCGCCGCTGGAACGCGCCCGTTAGCCCGACGCGCCAGCGAAGGTTAGCCCGACGCGCTAGAGGGATCCTGCCCGAATCGATTTCCCCCTTGCCGATGAAGCGTGCCTCCCTGCCCAGTAATTCTGCGATCCCGATTGCGTTGCGCGGGGCGACTGCCTAACATTGTAGCCAAGGAATTTGCCCCCCCGCCCTCGACTCATCACGGAGACTGATCATGCGTGCTAACCTTCGCTGGCTGGCCGGCTTTGCCCTCCTGCTGGCAGGCAACCTCTACATTGCCCGGGCCGATGAGAAAGACCAGGGCATGGTGGTCGACAAGAAGACCAAGACCATCACGATCCAGTGCCAGGTGGCCCCGCGCAAGCTGCCCAACCTGAAAGAGGTCTATCCCATCGAGGTCATCGCCACCTTCCCGGCCGAAGGGGACCCCAAGCGCAAGATCCCGAAAGCACAGAAGGCTCACGAAACCGTCGTCACCTACACGGTGCTGCCCAGCGACGTGCACAAGGCTCTGGAAGGGCTCGGGCTGAAACCGGGCAAGGTCGCCTTCGGCGAAGGGGCCAAGGCCGAAGGGCCCGAGGTCACCTTCTCCCTGGAAATCCCCACCGAAGGGGGCGGCACCAAGAAAGTCTCTCTCGAAGACGTGCTGGTCGACAAGAAGACGGGCAAGAAGCTGCCCAAGCTCAAGTGGATCTTCACCGGCTCGGCCATGAAGCAGCCCGACCCGGAGAAGGACGAAAAGGTCTACGGCGCCGACCTCACGGGCACGCTGATCTCGCTCTTCCCGGTGACGGCGGACACCGTCTTCCAAACCAATCTCACACTGAAGGAAGAGCCCCTCATCAAGCTGGAGACCAACACCAAGGTGCTGCCCAAGGAGGGCACGCCCGTGAAGTTGATCATCCAGGCGAAGTGATCTCGTTTGCTGGATGTTGAACGCTGGATGTTCGTTGTCAACAACGTGCAAACCCGAACATCCAGCACTCAACATCGAGCATCCTCGAACTACCCGTCTCACGGATGACTGCATGACCTTGCACTTCACGGTCCTGGCCAGTGGTTCGAGCGGCAACGCCAGCCTGGTGGAGAGCGGCAACTACGGGCTGCTCATCGATGCCGGGCTCGGCCCGCGCTTGCTGCAAAGCCGGCTGGCCGCCTTCGGCCTGCGCTTTGAACGCATCCGCGCCGTCCTGCTGACGCACACGCATGCCGACCACTGGAACGATCGCACCTTCAAGCATTGCTGGCGGGGCCGCGTCGTCGTCTGCTGCCATCCGGAACATCACAACAAGCTCGTCTATCAGAGTTTGCACTTCAACAAGTTGATCGAGGCGGGCCTGGTGCTCGATTACGAGGCGGGCCGGCCCATCACATTCGCGCCTGGCCTGCAAGCCACGCCTGTGCCGCTCGACCACGATAGCGGGGCCACCTTCGGCTTCCGCATCGACGGGCAGCCCAACCTGTTCGGCGATGCACCGGCACTGGCGTATCTCAGCGATCTGGGGCACTGGCGGCCCGAGTTGCTCGATCAGCTCGGCGAGGTCGATCTGCTGGCGCTCGAGTTCAATCACGACGTGTTTCTGGAAAAGACGAGCGGCCGCCCGCGCGAGCTGGTGGCTCGCGTGCTGGGAGATGAGGGCCATCTCTCGAACGAGCAAGCCGGGCAGCTGGTGGCGGCCCTTCTCGAGCGAGCGCCGGGCCGGCTGGCTCACCTGGTGCAGTTGCACCTGAGCCGCGACTGCAATCGCCCGCACCTGGCCAAGGCCGCCGCGCGCGACGTGCTGGCGGCGTGCGGTAGCCCGACGGCAATTCACACCTCGGCCCAGGACCGACCCGGCCCGCGCATTCGCCTCGAGGTGAACGCGGCCCCGCGCGTTATCCGGCCCAGGCTGCTGCGGGCGTGACTGCAGCGCAGACTTGGGTCCAGGGGGCTGAAGCCCCGCTCGCCGGCCGCATCTATCGAGCCGGGCTCTCGCGCTTGACGCTTCCCGGGCAGATCGCCAAACTAGCATGATTGTTGAAGGGAATTCGTCGATTGTCCGAGGGAGCTCAGGGATGAACGAGTTGATGCAAGAGACGCGTGCGCTGGCGACGGCCCCGCGCGAAGAATGGCAGCTCGATACCAGGCAGCTGGGCCGCCGCGTCCTCGTCTTCAATGCCCTCGACAGCACCAATGCCCACGCCGCCCGGATGGGGGACGATCCCGCCCTGGACGGGCTGATCCTGCTGGCCGATGAACAGCTTGCGGGCCGCGGCCAGCATGGCCGAAGCTGGCAATGCCCGCCGGGCAGCGGCGTGCTCCTCTCGGCGATCCTGTTGCCACCGGCCCCGCTACGGCGGCCCGTGTTGCTGGCGGCCTGGGCCGCCGTCGCCGTCTGCGAAACCATCCGCAAGACCATCAATCAGCAGGCCCGCATCAAGTGGCCCAACGACGTGCTCATCCGCGGGCAAAAAGTGTGCGGCATTCTCATCGAGCAAGGCAAGACCACGATTGCCGGCATCGGCCTCAACGTTACGCAAACGCATGAGGACTTCGAGGAAGCCGAGCTGCTCCAGGCGGGCTCGCTGGCGGTCTTCAGCGACCGGCCACTGAGCACGCGCGAGCTGGCCCGCAGCTTGATCTTCGAGCTCGATCGTGAGTACGACGCTTTGTGCCAGGGCGATCTGGCCGCCCTCGAATCGTGCTGGAAATGGCGCACCGGACTGCTCGGCAGGCCCGTGATCATCGAGGCCAGTGACGGCATTCACAGTGGCCGGCTGCTCGAACAGTCTTTCGACGGCGTCGCCATCGAAACGCCGACGGGCGAACTGCGGACGTTCGTGCCCGAATCGATCAAGCACCTGTCGCATGCCTGAGCATGAATTGATTTAGGTGGAAGGGCACGGCCTGAACCACGTGTGGTGATTCAAAGAGCACCGTCCATCTCAAGCCGGCTCGAGCCCGGACTCCATCCTAACCGGGCTGCTTGATGTCGTCTTTCTTGAACTTGACGCCGAACACGCTGGTGACGGTGCCCGTCCGTTTCTCATCGAGCGCCAGCACGCCCGTGCGGAGCTGGACGCGCCAGACAAAGGGCCCGTTCGACTGGTTGACTGTCTCGACCACCTCGGTGGGGGCATGGTAGAGCTTGCCCATGGGACCCTTGACCAGGGTGGCCTCGATGTCGGGGTTGGTGCAGACGATGAGATCGATCTCCTCGCCAGGCTTGAGCATGGTGCTGTTCTGGCCCGGCGCGGCATGGGTGCCGTCGATCCACTCGATGGGATCTTCGCCGCGCCAGCCCTCGCCCTTGTCTGGCTTTTTGGGCCAGCGGCAGGGGCCGCCGTAAAAGCGGGTTTCCCCCACTTCCAGGCAGGTGTACGGATTCTGCGTGCTCTTCTTCAGATTGGTGTAGCGGTTGTAGGCCAGATCGTTGGGAGCGAACTGGTATTCGGAGGAGGTGTTCTTCACGCGCAGGGTGAGCACCATGGCGTTGTTGTGCGATTCTTCGCCCGCGTCGCCCAGCCGGCGCAGATACTTGATCTTTTTTTGCTCGACCTTGAGAGGCGTGACCTGGAGATCGTTGAGCTGGATGGTGCTGCCCAGGGCCACCATCAGTTCTTGGGGCAGCGGCTTTTCATCCTCGACACGCTTGCTCGCGCCCCCCTTGAAGGGCTGCTGCTGCTCGCGCGGCCAGTCGGGCATCACCTGGAAGATCGGGATCAGGTTCTGCGAGCGCTGGTAGAAATACACCGTGAAGATGGTCATCAAGATCGCATACGGGATGAGGATCATCATCGCGTAGTAAGTGACCAGGCTGTCTTGCTGGCTGCGCTTCTGGGTGAGCGCACGGGCGTTGGCCGTGCCAGTGTTCATCGGAGCGTCGGCCACCGCAGTGCCGGCCATGTCCGGCGCCGAACCGAAGTTGGCCATCGCGCCGGCGGGCTCGTTGGTGAAGGCATCCGATCCCGGATAGTTCTGGGTTGGGGCCAGTTCGGGAGCGGGCGGCGGGACCGGCGCATGTACCGCAGGCATTTCAACTGTGGGGGCGCGGCCCCCCGCTTCGAACGGATCGTCTTCTTCGGGCGCACCAAAGATGCTCTCGGCCTCCCCCTGATCGGGGACCTTGAACATGGGCATGTCCATGGGCATCGGCGTGGTGGCGGCTGCGGGCGCCGGGGCCGGCGCTTGCATCGGTGCGACCACGATCTTCTTGCAATGGGGGCAGCTCACCTGCTTGCCCATCAGGTCTTTGCCCACGGCCATCATCTTGCCGCACTGTCCGCACTTGAACTGCAATCGATCCATGGGTCCCCTTGCTCCTTTGGCGCATTCTGCTCAGGACGCGCGCCGGTAGAGATAGGTGCGTGCGAATCTGGTTACCTGCGGGCTGCCGACCGGCCCGGCCACCCACGCCCCAATCATAATTCCCTTTCCTTCACGGTTCAATCATTCAATCCGAATATGCCAGGTTTCCTGCCAGTTCCGCCCAGGGGACCGCGGCCAGCTCGGCCGGCGTCTCCTCGCCCGGGCCGCGATGGGGCAACACCGCCAGCAGGGGAACATCGATACGACGCCGCAGCTCAGCAACCACCGTCTCTTCGGCAGCCCCGGGCTGGCCAGGCTGCGTTTCCGTGACCACCAATCCGGCCACTTTCAGCCCGCGGCCTCTGGCCACCTCCAGGGTCAAGAGCGTGTGATTGTGCGTCCCCAGCGAGCGCCGGGCCACCACGATCAGCGGCACGGCCAGCACACCTACCAGGTCCGCAATCGTCCCCGTGTCGGTCAGCGGGCAGAGCAGCCCT
>JBFWSD010000235.1:0-8075 GCA_050248575.1 Gemmataceae bacterium | reverse complement strand
AGTTCTGGGCCCGTCACGCCGCCGGTCGGGCCGCCCCCCAGCAGGTGCGGCTCCAGCGTGGCGAAGCCTTCGTAGTTGCGCTTCACTGCGTCGGCGATGACGTCGGGGATGCGGCCCGCGCCTTCGCCGGGCAGACGCGCCTTGTCTTCCCCTTTCATCCAGTCCTTGATGTGGAAGTGCACGGTCCATTGCCGGGTCACTTCCCAGCCCGTCCAGGGGTCGTAGCCGCAGAAAACGTAGTTGGCCGGATCGTAAATGGCCGCGAAGTTCTCGAGCGGCACTTCCTTGAGAACCGTTTGCATCAGGTCGACCACGCGCTCGGGGTCGTCGCCGAAGATGCCGTGCTCGTTTTCGTGGAGGAGGCGGACCCCTTCCTTCCTGGCGATCTTTGCCTTCTCGAGCATGCGGCTCATCACCTCGCCGCGCCACTTGCTCCAGTTCTCCCCTTCGGGCAAATAATACGAAAAGATGCGGATGTTCTTGGTGCCGAAAACGCGGCAGAGTTCGATGGCCCGGCGAAAACGCTGCAGATGCGGCTCGAAGGGCTCGTTGATCTTGATCTTGCCGATCGGGGAGCCGATGGCCGATAGCCTGAAGCCGCGCTGGTCGAGCAAGGCCTTGAAGTCGGCGATCTGCTGATCGCTGAGGGCCAGCACGTTGGTGGTGTGGATCGAGCGGAACTCGATGTGCTTCACGCCCGCTTTTTCCAGCAGGTCGACTTGCTGTTGCGGCTCGGGGCCAATCTCGTCGGCGAAGGCTGAAAGCGTGAACATGGTGTGGATCCGTGCTGCGTATTGGATGCGGTAGGAAGGGCACGTCACCAACATTCTAGGGACGCGCCAGCCGCCGCCAACCTGCCGCCGCACCGCGATTGCTGCTATTCGAGGTCAGGGCCGGCAGCACGACGCGTGGCCTGCATGGCCGTCACGTACACGTGGATCGGCTTGCGCACCACGTCCTCGCGATAGCTGAGCCGATAAAGGGCACGACGGTCCGAGGGCTTGGTGCACTGGCGGAACGAGTCGCTCACGAGCAGCTGTTCGATCTGGCCGTAACGGGCCAGCCTGGGCGCGTCGCACATGCGGGCCATCACGTAGATCTCGTTGCCCGCGATGCGTTCGTCGATCAAGAAGGTCGGGTTGTGCAGCAGGATCGGCTGCCGTTCGCGCAGGTAGAAGAGCACACGAAAGTTCTCGAGACAGAAACGCTCGTCGGAGTTGACGTAGATGGGCTGCCCGGGAGGCACGATGGTTTCGCAGCCCGTCAGGAAGGCATTTTCCTGGAGATAGCTGCCGTGATAGCGTGCCTCGTAACCGTTCACGATGGTGTAGCAGGCCACTATGATCATGAAGACCGAGGTGAGGGCGACGCGCGCATCGGCCCGCGTGCACGCCCACCACGAAACCACCATGAGAAGCGCCGCGGTGGCCATGAAGATCGGTATGTACCAGTCAGGGCCGTGCAGCTTGCCGCGAACGAGATAGACAACCGCTGCCAGGATCACACCGGAAAACAGCGCCCCCCAGCCCAGCCGGCGAATCCACTCGGGGCGGGCCAGCAGCCAGTGCCAGATCCGCTGTGAACCGAGCGCCGCCAGCATGGCCCAGGGCGCCATGGAATGGAGCAGGTAATGGTGATGCTTGCCGTCGGGGATCGAGAAGAAAATCGGCACCGAGAGCCCCCAGGCCCAGAGGAATCGCGCCGGCGAGCCCCGGAGCTGGAAGGCCTCGGCCCGCACGCTCCACAGCCCGACCAGCGCGGGCAGCGTCCACGGCAGCAGCACCCAGGGCAGCGCGAACAGATAGTAATAGCGAGGTTCGGCGACATAACCGCCGTTGAGACGGCCGATGTAATCCGAACGCCACAGTTCGAGGATGCCAGGATGCTGGAGCCACGCAGCCACGGGCCACGACAGCCACACCGCTGCACCGACGAGCCAGCCCCAGAACCACAGGTAGCGGCGGATCTGCTTGAGATCGAAGCTCCACAGCAGGAAGGTACCCACGGGCACGGCGACCATCAACGTGCCGAAGAAGAGGCCCTTCACCAGATTGGTCATGCCCAGCAAGACGAAGAAGAGCAGTACGGGCCACGGCCGCCCGCCGAAGAAGCCAAGCCGGTCGTCGTCGCGCACGGGCCGCACAAACTCGAGGTAAAGGAAGACCGCCATGCAGGCGGTCACCACGCCGCACAGAAAGATGTCGGTCTCGGGATCGACGGCGTAGCGGGCGAACTCGCGCATGCTGGCAAAGATCAGGCCGCTGAAAAGACCCAGCCAGCGGCCCAGGAAAATGGCCGACATCCAGCCCACCAGACAGACGATGCCGGTCCCCATGATCATGGCGGCGGTGCGCATGGCCCAGTCGCCGTCGGAGCCTAGCCCGGTGACAACGGCGGCCACGAACCAGTGGGCGAGCGGCGGCCTCTCGAGCCAGATGAGTCCGCCGCACTTGGGGATAAGCCAGTCGTGATCGGCGAGCATCTCGCGAACGCTCTGCGGGACCACGGCCTCGTGCCCGGTCAGGTATCGGCCGTTCAGGATCGTGCAGCCATACAGCAGGGTGCAGAAGAGCACCAGGATGAGGTAATCGTTTCGCTGCAGGCGATTGTGCGGAGTCTCCGCCGACATGCTCGTCTCCTCCATGAGAACGCGTGCCGACAGATAGTTACGAGAAGCCGCGAGATGGTCAAGCGGAGCGTGCGCCGAGGCAAACGGCGCGGTCTGGGTAACCGGCTCAGCTGATCCGCTTGAAGAAGCGGATGATGAAGCCGGCGATCAGCATCATCGCCGAGCCGGTGATGACCACCAGGGCAACCAGGTTGCCGTTGAAGAACAAGGGCTGCACGCGCGGCGCCAGCCAGGGCCAGCCATAGATCGTCAGCATCACCCCGATCGCCAGCGAAGGCCCGAAGGGGAGCTTGTCATCCCCCTTGAACTTCTGCCCGATGCCGACGAACAGTCCGGGAAAGACCGACACGAAGAAGGCGACAATGGTGGGCTGCCAGCCGAGAAACGCGCCCGACATCATCATCAGATCGGCGTCGCCGATGCCGAGCGCCTTGCCGCCCACGCGATTGAGCCACGACCAGCTTCGCCGCAGGAAGCCCCAGTGTGCCTCGTCCGGTGCGGGATCTTCATAGAAGTCGGGGCCCATGCCCAGCCCGAACAGGAAACGGATGACGCGCAAGAGCAATGTGCCCGCGAGCACGCCGGCCAGTCCCGTGAGCAGCCCGCCGAGCCCGTTACCGACGGGCAGCCACGCGGGCAACGGTCCCCAGATGGGCCATTTGTAGAATCCCTCGGGGATCGGCGGCCCCAGCCACCACAAGGCCGGTGGCAGGCGCAGCTCGTTCACGGCATAGGGCCACGGCCACGGAAACAGCACCGACACGATCAGCCCGACCACCGTGCCCGTCAGCGTCAGCGACAGCGGTATGAAGCGGTGGTCATAGTCGATCAGGCTGGCCGTCAAGAGAAAGCTCGCCAGCAAGGCGTGTACCGCGAAGGTGGCCAGCACGGCAAAGTCATAACGGTCGTTGCCAAGCACGACCGGGTGGTAGCCCGCGACATTGTCGATGACGTCGAGATAGAAGAGGCCGGCGAACAGCAGCCCGGTGAACAGCTCGACCAGGAAATAGCGGCTGGAAAAGCCCGCACCGCAAAAGCGGCAACGGCCCCGCAGGATCCAGTAGCTGAGCAGCGGAACGTTGTCATACCACTTGATGGGCTGGCAGCAACGACCGCACCGCGACGACGGCCACATCAGGCTCTTCTCCAGCGGCATGCGATAAACGCACACGTTGATGAAGCTGCCGATGGCGGCGCCGAGGGCAAAGATCAGAACGAGCCATTCGATCATCGATGAAGACCGGAGACCAGGATGACAACGTCAAACGCGAATGTACTCGTTCTAGATGCGCGTGCGCAGGAAGGCCACCATCTCGTCGACGATGGCAGCTGGCGTTCGGTCCACGGTGTTGACCTCGAGGTCGGCACATTCACGATACCAGGGGGTGCGGACTTGCAGGAGTTGTTCGATCTCGGTCAGTCCGCCGCCGGCGAGGTTGGGGCGCAGCTCGTCGCTTCTGGGATCGGCCTGCAGGCGTTGCCAGATGGTGGCAGGATTGGCCTGGAGCCAGAGACAGAGCCCCGCGGCCTTGAGGCGGGCACGGTTTTCTTCACGAAGGATAATGCCGCCGCCGGTGGCAATGACGTGACATTGCTTCGTACACAACTCGGCGAGCAAGGCTGCTTCGCGATCGCGAAAACCGGCTTCCCCTTCGTCCGCAAAGATCTGCTTGACGGAGCGTCCGACGCGTTCCTCGAGCAAGCTATCGGCGTCGAGGGCTTGCCAGTTCAGGCGCGTCGCCAGCAGGCCAGCCAGCAAGCTCTTGCCCGTGCCGCGGTAGCCGATCAGAAAGACGAGTTCAGCGGCCATGTCATGCGCTCCGCTCTGCGGGGGCGCGGAGCGAACAATGAGTGGAGAGGTTTGGCGCCCGCGAACGGTGAGCGCCGTTCGCGGGGCACAACGATTTGAAGCTGTCCGCGCCCCTTCGCGGGGCGGCGAAAACTGGACAGCATCAGTGGTTGAACAAGAACGCCGGGCTGTTCAGCATGGCCCAGGCGAGGTCCTGGGCGCCAATCGCTCGCGGGCTCATCGGCTGCGGGTGATCAGCCACTGCCTGGCGCAGCCGGGCCAGTTCATTATCGCCCGCTGTGAAGTGGGCCGTGAGCTGCTGCTGTTGCTGCGGGGTGCGCTTGTCGGCAGGCACCTTCAGGATCGCCGTGATCGCGGGCGGCAGCTGGTTGATCCGCACCGGCTTCATTGACGTAACCGAAACGCGGAACTTGCCGATGCTGTGGTCCTTGCCCGCGTATTTCTGCTCGAGGGTAAGGACGAGTTCGGCGCCATTTTGCGTTTGCAGGGCCCGCTTGAGTTCGAAGACCGCCTGGTGCTTCTTGCCGAACTCGGGGGAGACGGCCCAGCCCGTGCCCGGGTTGTTGTCGATCGCCTTGGCAATCTCGAAGCCTCCCTGCGAGAAATCGGCCTGGGGATTCTGCAAGGGCTGCGGCTTCTGCGGCGAATCCTGGCCGATCGGCTTGCCGGTCAGCTTCAGTTCGTTGAGAACGAAGTTGCCGTTCGGAGCGCGGCCCGGCCCCTTGGCGGGCAGGCTGTCGTCGGGCAACACTTCCAGCCGGATGCCCGTGATGTTCTTCACGTCGGTCTTCAGCGTGATGGTGTAGGTTTCGGGCGAGGGGTTCTTGCCCTTGGCCAGGACCGAGCCATCGTCTTGCTTGACCAGTTCCGCGCCGCCCGAAGACTTGGCCTCGACCACTTCGATTGGCGTCCACGGGACAACCATGCCGACTTCCTTCTCCCAGGCGGCCACGCGGGCCGGGATGTTTTTCTCGTAGCCGGCGAGGGCATCGGCGTGCTTCTTGTGCTCGCCCTGGAGGCGCGTGAACTCGTCGTCGTTGCCGCGCATGGCCTGGATGCCCGCGGCCAGCTCTTCCTTGCTCGGCTTGCGGCACAGGATCGACACGAACAGTTCCTCGACCACCTTGGCGTCGTCCTTTTCCTCGGCGACGAGCTTGTTGATGCGGTTGTTGGGATCCTTGAGGGCGTCGTTGATGACCGGGCCATTGACCAGGTTGAGCACCGGCCCGAGCATCAGCCCGTCGGAGCGTTCACATTCGCAGGCGCTTTCACGCGCGGGGGAGCCAAACAGGTCGAGGAAGCCGCCCGGGATGGGCACGTTGGTATCGACGAGCTGCGCGGCCCGTGCACCCGGGGGCAGCCCGGGCAGCCGGCTCAGTGATCCGGTGGCTCTATGAATGGAATCGTAGAGCACCTCGGCGGGCAAACGCCGGGCCAGGGCATGCGAGTAGTTGATCTGATCGTCGGCGTTCCACTTGTCGAACAGGTGCGATTGCTGATACACGCGCGACTTGCAGATCGTCTTGAACATGTGCTGCACGTCGAACTTGTGATCGATGAAGTCGGCAGTCAGCCGATCGAGCAGCTTCGGGTTGGTGGGCGGGTTGCCCGCACGGATGTCGTCGATCGGTTCGATCAGGCCGACGCCGAGCAGATAGCTCCATAGCCGGTTGACGTAGCTGCGGGCAAAGTACGGGTTCTCAGGGGAAGTCATCCAGCGCGCCAGTTGATCGCGGCGCGTGCCCGCGGGAGGCGGCATGCCGCCGATCTCGTAGGGGAATTGAGGCTGGGCCACCTCGCCCGTGCGCAGATGCTTGATGTCGCCCGCCTTCTTGTCGGCGACAATCTCGACCAGCGGCTTGGCGCCTTCCACGGCGCTGCCGCCGATCTTCTTGCCCTTGTACTTGGGATCTTCTTGCAGGCCGATCTGGGCAAAGTAGGCCGCCAGGTGGTAGTACTGTCCCTGCGTCCAGCGCTCGAACGGATGATCGTGGCACTTGTTGCAGTTGAAACGCACCGCCAGGAACAGCTGGGTGGTGTTCTCCATGATGTCGTCGGGCTGGCGCAGGATCTTGTAATAAGAGGCGGGCGGGTTCTCGATGTTCGAGCCCGACGCCGTGAGAATCTCGCGGGCAAACTCGTCGTAGGGGCGGTTCTTGGCCACCTGGTCGCGGATCCAGGCGCGGAACCCCTTGGCTCCTTCATCCCCCAGGAACTTGCGATTTACCTGGAGCAGGTCAGCCCATTTGTTGGTCCAGAGCTCGATGAACTCCGGGCTGCCCACCAGCTTGTCGATGACCTCGTCGCGCTTGACACGCGTCGGCCGCGTGTCGGCCAGGAAGGCCTTGACGACTTCGGGCGACGGAGGGAGCCCGGTGAGGTCGAGATAGACGCGGCGGATAAACTCGGCGTCGGTGCACAGCCCGCTCGACTGCACTTTCACCTGCTTGAGCTTTTCATCGACGAGCTGGTCGATGTAGTTGAACTGCTCCTGTTCTTTCCAGACGAAGCCGCTGCGGTCCCCCATGACGATGAGGGTGGCCACGTCGTAGGCGCCTTCGAAGCGGGCCATCATCGCCGATTCGCCGCGGCGGAGGGCCGTGACCAGCCCTTGACTGTCGACCTTGGCCACTTCGGTGTTGCTGCTTTCCACGAAGGCTTCGGCAGTCACGTCGCGGACGCTGTTGTCGGTGTAGGTCGCGTACACGGCCATCTGCTGCTTCATGCCAGGCAGCGGAATCGTTGACGTCTTGGGCAGGATCTCGATCTTGCTCACGCGCGGGCTGTTGGCGTCGAACTTCACGCCAGCACCAATCCAGGTGCGCAACATCTCGTAGTGGGGCTCGCCCGGCTGCATGAAGGCGCCGCCCACGTGCGGCACCGCGCCCGAGGGCTTGAGCAGCATCAGGCTCCGGTCCGGCGCCGAGCGATTGAAACGCCGCCCGCTCAGGTCGTCGGTGAGGGCAAGGTGGTCGAACTCGGGATCATAGCCGCGCAAGGACAGCTTGAAGCCGTTCTTACCCGACTGGGCGCCGTGGCACGTTCCCGCGTTACAGCCCAGCTTGGACATCGCCGGCATCACGTCGCGGACGAAGCTCACCTGGTAGGGCTCTTTCTGCCCGCTGACCTTGACGGGGATACTGACAGTCTGGCCGGTGAGCTGGAAGCTGAGCTGGCCCGCACCGTCGAGCAGCGGCCGCACCATGCCGCGATCGCTGACCTTGACCAGTTTCACGAAGCGGCCCTTCGTGTCCGGGGCCGCGATGGTGGCCTCGACCATGCGGGTGACGTCGATCTTCTCGCCCCCCGCCAGCGTGCCGGTCACGATGACCTGCCGGTAATCGTAAGGATGCTTGAGGTCGATGCTGGCCGGATGTATCTCCAGCTTGACGACCTTCGCATTGGCGGGCAGCTTTTCCTCGACCTTGGCGGCCGGGGCGGGCTGCTCGACCTTGTCGTCGGCAAGCACGAAAGCCAAGGCCACCAGGAGGGCTGCCGACGACGTCAGAACCAATCGCATATCGATCTTCATGAGCCTGATCCTTCGAGATCGAGAAATCGACAGTTGGTAGTCTGTGTCACACGGGTTGGCGTGCGGGCGAGCCGGGCAGCCTACTTCTGTTTGCTCAACGGCAC
>JBFWSD010000234.1:0-8075 GCA_050248575.1 Gemmataceae bacterium | reverse complement strand
CGCCCTGTTCTTCCACGAGGATGTAGAGGTCGTTGAAGTCTTTGCCTCCGGAGGGCGTGATCTCGATTTCGAGGAGATAGGCATTGGGCGGCAGGGTCAGGTTGATGTTGCCCGCGGGCGTGGCGAAATTTGTAGTCTTGCTGCTCACCCGGCTGCGCACGCCGTTCTTGCTGAGCGGCACGGCGTGGCTGCCCCCCAGATCGGAGAAACCGGTGTTCCGTACATACAGGTAAGCCGAGGCCGCCGCCGTCGTCGTCGAGGCGGGCCGGTTCGTGCCTATCGTCGGGCAGTAGACCAGCTCCTGCTTGTTCTCCATGTGGGGCAGCAAGGAGCTCACCCACTGCGCTGAGGCGCATTGCCCTTTCTTGCCCACCTGCGTCACATAGGCCATGCCGATGTTGTGCAGGTTGTTGGCACACTGCACGCGCCGGGCCGTTTCGCGCACCTTCTGCACCGCGGGCAGCATCAATCCGATGAGCACGCCCAGAATGGCGATGACCACCAGCAGTTCAATGAGGGTGAAGGCCATGCGCGGGAGCAAGAAGCCCGGCTTCTTGTGCCGCCGTGAAGCTCTGCTCGCCGATGATTTCAGAAGCCGGGCTTCTGAGCTCGGTCGCGTCGATTCGATGTCATTACGCATGGCTACCCCCTGAAGTGGATGTCACTCGCCCGCTTCCTGGACCTCGGGCGGGTGGAGATGAATCTCGTAGGCCTGGCGAATCGACTCGATGATCTGGGCGCGGCGGCGCGGGTCGCCGTCGGGACGCAGCTGAAAATCGATGCCAAAGAACACATTGCAAGCAGCCGCGGCCCGGCCGCGCACTCGTGCATCGTCATCGGTCAGTGCATCAAGAATGATGGGCATGCTGTCCCAGTCGCGCTGGGCGGCCAGGCCATCGATCATGGCGCAGCGGACTTCAGGTTCCGAGCTCTCGGCGAGCACCTGCCGCATGGAGGTGACGGATCCCTTGCCCTGTTGAGCCAGAATAAGGGCAGCTTGCTGCCGCGCCGCCGCATCGGTGCCGGATAGCGCTTCCTGGCCGAGACTTTCGGGTGTTGCCCGCGTGGCCCAGGTCAGTGCCTGGATGCCAACCAAGGAAAGTGCCGAAACCGCGACGAGTCCGCCGAAGAGCTTGACGAGCATCGAACGATCCCCACGACCCATGAACCGAGTCCGTTCGCGACAAGACGGGAAATGAAGAACCCGGCCGGAGGAGCCAGCCCCGGTCGGTGCCTCCCACGCCAATCATGTGCGGCGTGAGTGAGTAGATGTGTCGCGAGCCCGGGCAACAATTTCAAGATTTTGCCCGGACAGCAGAAATGGCGGAACGTGTTATTTTGTTGAGGTTTGCGGCGAACGGGTTGCCGGAACGGGCCACGTCCCTTAGGATCAAAGCTTACGTATTCCTCCAACCCACGAGCGAAATGAAACGCGCCGTTGTCTTGCTTTCTGGTGGCATCGACAGCACAACCACGCTGGCCCTGGCGCGGCGCGAGTTCGCGGTGCATGCCCTCAGCGTCGCTTATGGGCAGCGTCATCAACTCGAGCTTGATGGTGCCCGCCGCATCGCCGAGGCGATGGGGGCGGTGCAGCACATCGTGGTGCCGGTGAACCTGCGGGCCATCGGCGGCTCGGCTCTGACCGCGGACATCGATGTGCCGCGCGATCGCTCGTCGGAGCAGATCGGCTCGGGGGAGATTCCCATCACCTACGTGCCCGCCCGCAATACGGTGTTTCTCAGCCTGGCCCTTGGCTTCGCCGAGGTGGTGGAGGCCTTCGACATCTTCATCGGCGCCAACGCCATCGACTACTCGGGCTACCCCGATTGTCGCCCCGAATATCTCGAGCACTTCGAGAAACTCGCGAACCTCGCCACCAAGGCTGCTGTCGAAGGCAAGGGCCGCTACCGCATTCATGCTCCCTTGCTCAAGATGACCAAGGCCGAAATCCTTCGCACCGGCACAGAACTGGGGATTGACTACTCCTTGACCCTGAGCTGCTACGAACCGGATGAACTCGGCCGCGCCTGTGGCCATTGCGATAGCTGCCAGCTCCGTCTCAAGGGCTTCGAGGAAGCCGGCCTCACGGATCCGGCACCCTACCAATGAGCGACATCCTGATCATCGATTATGGCATGGCCAACCTGCGTAGCGTGCAGAAGGCTTTCGAAAAGGTCGGACACGCCGCCGACATCTCGGGCGATCCGGCCGAGGTGGCCCGGGCCGCCAAGCTGGTGCTGCCCGGCGTCGGTGCTTTTCGCGATGCGATCGCGCGGCTGCGCGAAACCAGGCTCGACCGCCCCATCCTCGACCACATCCAGGCGGGCAAGAAGTTCCTCGGCGTCTGCCTCGGGCTGCAACTCCTCTTCACCAAGAGCTACGAGGACGGCGAACATGCCGGCCTCGATATCTTGAAGGGGGATGTCGTGCGCTTTCCGGCCGAGCCGGGGCTCAAGGTCCCGCACATGGGCTGGAATCAACTGCGTGTCGAGAACGCCGCGCCGGTCTTGCGCGACACCAAGGAAGGGGACTCGGTCTATTTCGTCCATTCCTATTACGTCGTGCCCGCGGATGAGAAGATCATCGCCACGCAGACCGACTATCCCGGCCCGTTCACCTCGGCCATCGCCAAGGAAAATGTGTTTGCCACCCAGTTTCACCCGGAGAAGAGCCAGCAGGTCGGGCTGGCCATGCTGAAGAATTTCGCTGCGTGGTAGCTAGCTGTTTGCCCCATTTTCGCTGCCCTCTCAAAGCACGACCGCATCTTGCTAAAAAACTTGCCAGGTACATTGACACTCTTTCGATGATGTTACAGACTCATTACGGCAAGTGACTCGCACTCTCTTGCACTCGTCAACTGAATTGGTGCTGACGCATCAGCCACGCCGGTGGAAGTGACCGGCAACCATGTCGTCTTCGTCTCGTCCAGTGTGAAGTCGTCACGCGCGTGTGCCCCGCCCGCGCCGTGGAAGCCAGGCATGTGCCCTCATGCGTGCGCTCTGCGTGCGCCGTGCGCGCCGTCTTCGCAGTGCCTTGAGTTCGTCGCCAGAAGCTCGGGAGGAGCATCGATCCTTTTCTGGCAGAGCGGAGGCACTTTGCATCTCCTGCTCGTTTCTCTCTTCTGAACACGGAGGCATGTCCATGCACTCGCGACCCATGCTCAACATCGAAGAACTCGAAGTTCGCAACCTGCTCTCAGTGGACCTGGCCGCCCTGCTCGGCGGCAGCGCCATCACCGATTACTCCGTCGACGGCTCGGGCAACAACGCCGACAACGCCGACCTGGGCAGCACCGGCGTCCAGTTGCTCCGGATCACGTCCAGCGAGTATGCCGACGGCATCAGTGCGCCGGCCGGGGCGGATCGCCTCAGCGCTCGCGAAATCAGCAACCTGGTCGCCGCCCAGGACAGTTCCATTGTCAACGATCGCTACCTCACCGATCTGGTCTGGCTCTGGGGCCAATTCATCGACCACGACATCGATCTGACCGAAGGCGCCGACCCTGCCGAGCCCTTCGACATTGCGGTGCCCACGGGCGATCCGCAGTTCGATCCCTTCAACACGGGCACGCAGACCATCGGGCTCAATCGCTCGGTCTACGATGAGACCACCGGCATCACGGATCCGCGGCAGCAGATCAACGAGATCACCGCCTTCCTTGACGGCTCGGTGGTGTACGGCTCCGACCAGGAGCGTGCCGACGCCCTGCGTGCATTCACGGGCGGCCTGCTCGCCACCAGCGCTGGCGATTTGCTGCCCTTCAACGAGGCCGGTTTGCCCAATGCCGGCGGCACCAGCAGCAGTCTCTTCCTGGCCGGTGATGTCCGTGCCAATGAGAATGCGGCCCTGACCTCGATGCAAACGTTATGGGTGCGCGAGCACAATCGCATTGCCACCGAGATTGCCGGGACCTATTTCGCCGGCGCGGACCTGAGCGATCCGGCCGTCGACGAGGAGATTTACCAGCGCGCGCGTGCCATCGTGATCGCCGAGATCCAGTCGATCACCTTCAACGAGTTCCTGCCCGCCTTGCTGGGGCAGGACGCCATCCCCGACTATCAGGGCTACGATCCCAACGTCGATCCTGGCATCGCCAACATCTTCTCCACAGCGGCGTACCGGTTCGGGCACAGCATGCTGTCGCCGGACTTGCTGCTGCTGAATGCCGACGGCAGCGACGCGGGCACACTGGCCTTGCGCGACGCGTTCTTCGCGCCGAATCAGATCACGGCCAACGGCATCGATGCCTTCCTGCTCGGCGCGGCCAACCAACAAGCGCAGGAGATCGACAGCTTCGTGGTCGACGACGTGCGCAACTTCTTGTTCGGGCCTCCTGGCGCGGGCGGCTTCGATCTGGCCTCGCTCAACATCCAGCGCGGCCGCGATCACGGGCTGCCCGACTACAACCAGGCACGCATCGACCTCGGCCTGGCTCCGGTGACCAGCTTCGCCGACATCAGTTCCGATCCGGAAGTGCAGGCCAGGCTGGCCGCCGCCTACGACACGGTGGACGATATCGACGTCTGGGTCGGGGCGCTTGCTGAAGATCACCTGCCCGGCTCGAGCGTCGGCGAGTTGATCCAGGCCGTGCTCGTCGATCAGTTCACGCGCATTCGCGACGGCGACGCCAACTGGTATCAGAACGTGCTTTCGGGCCGCGAGCTCGAGGCCGTCGAGAACACCACGCTGGCTGACGTCATCCGCCGCAATACCGAAATCACCGCTATCCAGGACAACGTCTTCTATGCTCCTTCGGTGATCTACCTGGAAGCAGGCAACCGCGGTGGCGACTTCGAGGTGGTCGTCAACAACGATGAAGTGCGCGTGCTGGACGGTGGTCGCCTCATCGAGAGCAGGCCGCTCAGCGCGGTGGACCAGATCATCCTGGTTGGCTCGGATCGAGACGACCGCTTCACGGTCCAGGCCAGTCCCTCTGCCCAGGCACTGGCTGGCGGCATCCTGGTGTATGGCGAGGAGGGCCGCGACAGCCTCACGCTGCAGAACACGCGCGGCCCCGACACCTTCGTCGTGAATGGCCCCAGCGTGAACTACAACGGCCAGTCCATCACCTATGACGACCTCGAACGCCTGACGCTCGAGGTGGGCCGCGGCGATGACGTCGACGTGGAGGAAAAGGCGGAAGCCCGCCTCGACATCCTCCGCGATGGCGACCGCCGCGACGGCGATGGCGGCCGCGACCGTGACGATCCGTTCCGCAGGGATGGGGACGGTCGCCGCCGCTGATCAAGAGGCTGACGAGCAAGCGGGGACGGATTCCCGCTTGCTCCCGTCATGAAGACCGTTGCGGCTCTTCGAAGCTGCAACTAGCCGAAGAGCGTCACGAACGTCTTGCGGGCTGTTTCCACCTCGCGCACCGAAGCACCCACGTCTTGCCTGGCCAGGCCGTCGTCGTCGTCGGACGGGCTCTTGTCCTCGCGTGCATCATCCGTTCCGCCAATACAACCAGGGGCATGGCTGCACCTTCTATCGACCCCGCCACAGCCTTCGAGTAACATCCGCCCAGGGATTCCAGATTCGTCACGGAGGATGACATGAACAGATCCAAGCTTCTGGGGGCAATCCTGATCGTGATGCTGGTCGCAGTCGCGGCGCGATCGGATGAGAAGTTGAAGCGACAGTTCACCAATCTTGCAGAAGATTTTTACGAAGACCTGGTGCGCGACAAGACTGCCACCCTTGAGAACTGCAAGCTGGATGTGCCTTTCTTGCCCGAGGTCGAGTGCCCTGTGATCAAGTTCCACGTCAGCGAAGCGCGGCGACGGCAGCTTACTCTGCCCATGATTGTTGTCCATGATAGCAAAGGGGCCGTTATCGCCTTTCTGTGGGCCAAGGAAGCAACCCTCTCGACAGATCAGGAGAAGAAACAGCTGCTGTTGCACATGCGCGATGCTCACTTCGTTGCCGTGGACCACACCGCCCGGCTCCATTGCGCGGAGCGCGTATTTAGCATCACGGTAGTCGGCGACGGCGTTGCGCCAATTCGAAAGTAGGCGTCGATCACAGCCAGCCCAGGGCGCGTAAATCTTCGCGCGGCTCGTCGAAGCTGCAACTACCAAGGGTCGTCACGAACGTCTTGCGCGCAGTTTCCACCTCGCGCACCGAAGCCCGCACGTCTTGCCAGGCCAGGCCATCGTCGTCGAACTGGAAGTGGCTCTTGTCCTCGTCCGCCACGATCTTCTCGATGACAGGTAGTTCGAGTTTCCGCGCCTGGGCCAGCACGCACGCCACGTATACGTTCAGGAAACCGTGCAGCTGCGCGTTCAGCCCTTGATTGTGATGGCGGAACGGATGATGCAGCCCGGCCGTGAACTTCATTGGCACCTTGGAGCTTTGACAGAGCGACAGCGTGAAGGCGACCACTTCGGGGGCGGGAATGTCTGCCCCTGACGCCCCGCCGCAGCGCAGCTTGTAGCCGCTCAGGTGCTGATCGTGCATGTTCTCGATGAGCGGGGCCAGGTCCTGGAAGCGCTTGAATTTCGCCTCCACGAAGATGTGCACTTCGGGCCTGCCGGCCATCGAAAATAAGGCGCTCGAGCCGTCGAACATCGTCTTGATGTGCACCTGCGGCCAGTCGAGCAAGTAATCGGGCATCTTGAGCTCGTAAGAATGGACCGTGAACTTTTTTTCGGGCAGAGCCCGCAGCGCGTGGAGATCGGTCTGGAAGTTCTCGAGATACTCGCGCGGCGTGGCACCGCCCTTGCCCAGGACGGCAAGTGGCACTGGCGGGCCGTCATCCAGCATCGGCACCAGCTCGTGCAGCCTGTCCACCGGGCACACAAATGTCCGCAACATCCAGGCGTCTTTTTCCCGGCGATAGCGCAGAAAATTGGCGAAGGCCTGGTCGAGGGGCAGCTTGGCGGGCGGAAACAGCCCGGCGTAGTCGATGAAGCCGTTCAAGAGAGCACGGAGTGCAGCGCGCATTCATTCCTCGCTGGCAGAATCGGCGTCGCCGGCCTTGATGGCCGCCTTGCCCTGCACGAGTGTGAGGGCCACGCCTTCCTGGATGATCTTGTCTTCCTGGTTGATGATATGACGCTGCCAGGCCATCGTGGCCCGTTTGCCGCGGGCGCGCACCTCTTTTTCCAGCAACTTCGTACGCACGCGAATCGTATCGCCAACGAACACCGGATTGCGGAAGTGCCATTCGCGAATGGAGAGGAGCGCCAGTGTGCGCATCGCCGGCGAATGCAGGGCCAGCCCGGTCGAGATCGACCAGACCAGGAGCCCGTGTGCGATCGGCTGGCGAAACGCCGTGGTGCGGGCAAACTCGTGATCGATGTGGATCGGATTGAAGTCGCCCGACAGGCCGGCAAAGTTGACGATGTCGGTCTGTGTGATGGTGCGGCCCGGCGAGACCCACTCGTGGCCCACCTCGATGTCGTCGAAGAATAGATGACTGTCGGTGAACGACATGATTCGCGCCCTCCTGGCGAAGATATCAGCGCCAGGAGCGGGGGCAAGCCTCCGCGGCGGCGCTCATTTCTCTTTCTGCTTCGCCTCGAATTCCTTGATGAATTTCTCGGGATTCTCGTTGAAGGCGTCGCGGCAGCCCGAGCAGCACACGTAGTAGGTCTTGCCCTGATAGGTGACCGTGGATGTGCCCAGGCCGCCCGAGACGATGCACTCGGGCTTGCCGTCGCCCGCGGCAAACTTGATGCCCGCCCGCGTCGCCCCCACGCGATACACACGCTTGAAGGTCGTCTTCTCCTTCGGCTTCACCTCCAGATGATAGAGAAAACGCGTCTCGTGCAACATGGAGATTACCAGCTTCTGGGTGTCCTGGTTTCGCTCATCTTCCCGCTCCAGGGTGAGAACGTTCTTGGTGAGGCTGCCCTCGAAGACTTCTTTCTTCTTGTCGACAGTGTTGAGGGCCAGCTGGTACTTGTCATGCTCGGGCAAATAGCGAAGGATGCCGTCGGTGTAGTACTTGCCCCGGTTGAACTGCACGCTGATCCAGCAATCATCTTTCTTGAACTGCCACTCCCAGGAGACGTTTTCGACCCAGAAGTCTTTCTGCAGGTCGCCGCCGTCGATCTGGCCCGTTCCCTTCCAGC
>JBFWSD010000233.1:0-8134 GCA_050248575.1 Gemmataceae bacterium | reverse complement strand
ACGAGACAGGTTGGCGGCCCTTCGAACCTCTCTGTACAGACGTCCAAGCCGCCTTGAAAGGAGTGCGAACAGTGGAAGGCGAAAAAATCATCGGCATCGACCTCGGTACCACCAACTCGGTTGTCGCCGTCATGGAAGGCTCCGAGGTGAAGGTCATTCATAATCAGGAGGGCCACCGGCTCACCCCCAGCGTGGTGGCGTTCACCGACAAGGGCGACCGTCTCGTCGGCGAGCCCGCCAAGCGGCAAGCCGTCACCAATCCGCGGCGGACCATCTACTCCATCAAGCGATTCATGGGCCGCCGCCACAAGGAAGTCGCCAGCGAAGAGAAGCTGGTCCCCTACAAGATCACGGGCAGCCCGGATGAGCTCGTCAAGGTCGACATCGACGGTAAGGACTACACGCCCCCCGAGATCTCCGCGATGGTCCTGCGCAAGTTGAAAGAAGCCGCCGAGGCTTACCTCGGCCACACCGTCCGCAAGGCAGTCATCACCGTGCCCGCCTACTTCAACGACGCGCAGCGGCAGGCCACCATCGACTCCGCCAAGATCGCCGGCTTCGATCCCGAATGGGAAATCGAAGACCCCAAGACCGGCAAGAAGATCAAGCAGCGCATGCGCATCATCAACGAGCCGACGGCGGCCTCGATCGCTTACGGGCTCGATAAGAAGAGGGAAGAAAAGATCGCCGTTTTTGACCTGGGCGGCGGCACGTTCGATATCTCCATCCTCGATGTTGGCCATGACAACGACGAGTCGGTGTTCAAGGTCGAATCGACCAACGGCGACACCCACCTGGGCGGCGACGACTTCGACCAGGTCCTCATCGATCACATCGCGGATGAGTTCAAGAAGGAAAACGGCATCGACCTGCGCAAGGACCAGATGGCCCTGCAGCGCTTGAAGGACGCGGCCGAACAGGCCAAGAAGGAACTGTCGTCGTCCACGAACACCACGATCAACCTGCCCTACAACACGGCGGACGCGTCCGGCGCCAAGCACCTGCAGATGTCGAACTCGCGCTCCAAGTTCGAGCAGCTCGTCGACAACTTGATCGAGCGCTGCCGCGGGCCGGTGCTCCGGGCCCTCGATGACGCCAAGCTCAAGCCCTCCGACATCGACGAGGTCGTCATGGTCGGCGGCATGACCCGCATGCCCAAGGTGCAAGAACTGGTCAAGCAGATCTTCGGCAAGGAAGGACACCGCGGCGTGAATCCCGATGAAGTGGTCGCCATCGGGGCCGCCATCCAGGGCGCCCAGCTGATGCTGGGCAGCAAGTCGGAAGTGCTGCTGCTCGACGTCACGCCCCTGTCGCTCGGCATCGAAACCCTGGGCGGCGTGATGACCCGCCTGATCGAACGCAACACCACCATTCCGAAGACCGAGAAGAAGGTCTTCTCGACGGCGGAAGACAACCAGCCCGCCGTGACGGTGCGCGTGTTCCAGGGCGAGCGCGAGATCGCCGAGCACAACCGCCTCCTGGGGCAGTTCAACCTGGAAGGGATCCCGCCCGCCCCACGCGGCATGCCGCAGATCGAGGTCAGCTTCGACATCGACGCCAACGGCATCCTGAACGTGTCAGCCAAGGACCTGGGCACGGGCAAGGAAGTCACTCGCCGCATCGAACAGTCGAGCGGCCTCAGCTCGGAAGAAGTCGAGAAGATGCGCAAGGACGCCGAATCGCACGCTTCGGAAGACAAGAAGAAGCGCGAACTGATCGACGCCCGCAACAACGCCGATCAGATCATCTACCAGACCGAGAAGCTGCTGAAGGAGCACGGCGACAAGCTGAGCGAGACCGACAAGGCGCCGATCCTTGCGGCGGTCGAGAAGGTAAAGCAAGCCGCCAGCGGCGAGGACGTGGCCGCCATCAAGCAAGCGATCGACAACCTGATGCAGGCTTCGCAAGCGATGGCCCAGCATCTCTACAAGGACGCGGGCGCGGCAGCCGGCGCCGCGGGCGGACCGCCCCCGGGCGGCCCCTCCGGCGACGGCAGCGAAGGCGAAAGCAAGGGCAAGGACGACGTCATCGACGCCGAGTTCGAAGTGAAGAAGTAACCCGAACGCGCACCGTTCGCGTGGCGAGCCGGGAGCGTCAGCGACTGGAGAATTGCCCGCATACGCTCGCCGACTTCTAGATCAGGTTTCGGCTGCGAAGCAGGAGCTTCGCGGCCGAAGCCCTCGCCGCTTCCCACGCAGAGCGTACCAACGAGGTCTCATCACGCACCCGACATGTAAAGCAAGAAGGGCAGCGCCGTGGCGGCGATCAGCATGGCCACGATCGCAATGGCGATCAAGGCGTGCAGCAGCTTCAGGCCGCGTTGCAGAAAGGCCTCGGTCACCTGGTGCACGGCCCGGGAAGCTTCTTCGGGATCTTCGCAAGCCAGGCCGGCCGCAAGCGCATCCGCCAGCAAGGCATGCTCGCGCCGCGCCAAAGCCAGGGCTGCTTCCGCGTCGCCCCGCCGAGCCAGGCGCACAAAGCGGGCCAGCAATTCCGGGGGCAACGTCCGCGCGCTGCGTAGCAGGCTATACAAGTCCCCCGCGGCCCCGAGCAGCAACAGGAATAGCATCAGAAAGAGCAAGCCGAAGAGCGGCCCGGTCGCGCGCAGAGCGAAGGTAATCGTGAGGAGCCAGCCCACCACGACACAAGTCCCCGCGATGGTGAAAAGGTCGAAGTCGAGTTTGCCCCGCGCCAGGGCAACTTGACGATACGCGGCATGACGAGCCGCGTGCAATCCAGTGGGCAAGAGTGCGATCCCGTCACGCAAAGCGCGTGCGAGGGCCGAATCGGTCTCGAAGGCGCGAACGCGCAGTTCATCGAAGCGGCCCGCCGCGGCCAGTGCTTGAAACTCGCAGGCAGCGCGCACGAGCGTGAACCGTCGCCACACCATGAGCCAGGTGCAGAGCATGAACTGCCCCAGGAAACCGAGCATGAGCGCGGTGAGGAGCAGGAGCCCGCTTGGCCCTAGCCAGCTGGCGACATCGACAAGCATTGCGCTTTCCCCCACGATCGCGCAGCGCGGATGTGAATGTGGCGCCTACATAAGTTTGTGTTATTTTCGGCGAAGATGTTACAAGCCGAGACGATTTCGCGTCGGGCTAACGTGCGCGTCGGAGTGTCAATCCTTGGACAGGACCGTGGTCGAGGCGGCCGGGATGAGCTGGTCGCCGAGGAGCTTGCCGTTGGCGATGGCCATCGACTCTTCCTTGACGAACGGAGAGGAAGTAATGACGTCGATGAAGCTGCGTACGAAGGCGGGCTCGAATTGTTTGCCCGCGCCGTCGCGCAGGACGTCGAGAGCGTGTTCGACAGGCAGGGCGGCCCGGTAGGCACGTGCCGTGGTCATGGCGTCGAAGCAATCGGGCACGGTGAGCAGGCGGGCCAGCAAATGCGTCTGGTCCCCCTTGGTGCCGTCCGGGTAACCGTGGCCGTCGATGCGTTCGTGATGACCGCGGATGGCCGCCAGCACTTCACGATTGCGAATCACCGGGGCAAGAATGCGTTCGCCGATGACCGGGTGCGACTTGACGACGTTGAACTCTTCTTCGCTGAGCAGCCCGGGCTTGTTGAGGATGGATTCGGGCACGCCGATCTTGCCAATGTCGTGCAGCTTGGCGGCGAGGCTGAGGCGCTTGCGGGTGGTGCGATCGAGGCGCAGGGCCTCGGCCAGCCGCAACGCATAATAGCGGACACGCATCGAGTGACCGCACGTGTACGGATCGCGTGCTTCGAGCGTCCGCACCAGGCTGTCGATCGACGACATGAAGTTGCGGCGGATCTGCCTGGTCTGGCGGCGCACGGTGATCTCGAGGTTCTGCCGGTAGTATTCGTGTTCGCGCTGCAGCTGATAGGTACGCAGCGTGGATTCGAGGGCGTGGCGGAACTCGTCGAGCTTGATCGGCTTGAGGAAGTAGCGATTGGCCCCGGCGTTGAGGCACTTGATGGCGGCGTCATTGTCGTGGCCCGCCGTGATGACGATGACCGCGATCTCGGGCCAGCGGCGATGCACCTCCGACACCAGCCAGATGCCGTCCTTGTCGGGCATGTTCAGGTCGGTGACGAGGATGGGGGTGAGGCGCTTTTCGAGGAGCTTGATGGCTTCCTCAGCACAGGTGGCAGCCTGGCATTCATAGTGCCAGGAGCGGGCGGCCCTGACGAGCATGTCGAGGACGAGCGGCTCGTCATCGACGATGGTAACGGTCATGAAGCTGGATTGGCCATTCAGCGACATGTGTTGACTGCCCCCCAATTTGCCACTGTCCCAGGTGCGAAATCGAGTATAGCGGCGGCAAGAGGGGGTCGCAACAGACTAATCGTTTTTTTGCAGCCGGGCCTGGCGGCGGCGGTCCGCAAAAAAGTCACTGAGCGCCGCGGCGCAGCGCTCGGCAAGCACGCCCGAAACGACGCGGCAACGGTGGTTGAGTCGCGCGTCTGTAGTGATCTGGTAAAGTGTATCGCAGGCGCCGGCCTTGGGATCGGTGCAACCGTACACCACATAGGGCAGCCGCGCCAGCACAATCGCGCCAGCACACATCGGGCACGGCTCGAGAGTCACATAAAGCACACAGTTCTCCAGCCGCCACGATTGCAGGGCCGCCGCCGCCTGCGTGATGGCAATCATCTCCGCATGCGCCGTCGGATCGTGGAGTTGCTCGCGTTGATTGTGTGCCCGCGCAATCAGCCCGCGTTCGAGCGAAACAATGACCGCGCCGACGGGGACCTCGCCCTCATCGGCCGCGATCTGTGCCTCTTCCAGCGCCATCTCCATGTGCGCGAGATGAAACGGATGTCGTGGATCCGTGAGGGGCAAATCAAGCGGTGACCAGTCGTGCTGCATCGATGGTCCGTAGTCTGTGGTCGTTGGTCCGGCGCAGACGCTGCCTATAGGTTACTGCCTACGGGCTGGCGCGGACTTCTGCAAGGGCAGCGTGCGCAGCAAGATGAGCGGCTCATCGTGAGGCAAGTTGTCGGCAACCACTTCGAGACGGCCCTGGCGGACATGATCTTGCCAGAGGCGGGCACAATCAGGCGGCATGACGATGTAATGCGTGCCAGGCCGCCCGGCCCAGGTGTCGATGTTCTCCCATTCAAGGATCGTGTTGATCGGGCCACCGACGTGAAACGCCAGGGCATGATCCTCGCAACGAAAGAAGATGACCAGCCCGGGCTTCGGCGCGTGTTGCCGGATGACGCGGGCAAAGGCCTGACGATCCCGGCTCGGTTCGGCAGCGGGCAACACCTGGGCCGCGTAATAGCCCCAGCCCGCCAGGAAGCAGCCCGCCAGCAAAAAGGTGGCGACCGCGAGGCGAACCGGTCTCACGTCCCGCCGCCCCAGCCAGTCGTCGAGCCAGCAGCCCAGGATGAGGGCCACGCCGGGATAGAGAGGCAGCAAGTAATCGGCCCGCTTGAAGCCGGCACATGACAGCGCGAGGAGCATCGCCAGCAGCCAGACCAGCCCGAAGCGGGCGTCCGCATCGCGGCGAAAACTTCGCTGTCGCACCAGTTGCCAGAGGGCAACCGGCAACAGCAAGCTCCATGGCAACAGGTCGATGGCCAGTCTGGGCAAGTAGTACCAGAACGGATAGCTGCGCAGCTCGGCCCCGGCCCCAAAGGCCCGCTCGACATTGTGATAGAGGAAGAAGGTCTCCCACAGCGCGCCGCCCGTCCGGTGATTGGCCCACAGGAACCAGGGCAAGGCGAGCAGCAGAATCACGGGCAGAAGCCACAGCAAGGCAAGCAACGCCTGACGAATCGCGCGCCGCGTGTCGACGCAACTGGTTGCGACGAGCCCTGAGCGTGAGTCCCCGACGGAAGCACTCTTGCTCTTGAGCCGGGGGCGTGAGCCCCCGGAAGAAAGACCTGTCGCTATTCCGAGGGCTAACGCCCCCCGCGCGCCAGAATCGGATTGGGGTTCGCGAAGATAGGAGAGCCTTCGCGCCAGGACGCTCTCGAAGAGTAGATGCAGCCCCACCACTGCGGCGGGAAGCACGATCCCGATCGGTCCCTTGAGCAAGATGGCCGCGGCACACGAGAACGCCGCCAGTAACCAGCAAGGCCAGGCACGCTTTCCATCGAGAGTGCGTTGCCAGCCCAGGTAGTAAGTAACGAGGCAGCAGGAGACGGACCCGGCCAGTGGCATGTCGATGCGGCCCGTGCGTGCCAGGGCGGTAAAGTGGACCATGGTCGCCAGCGTGAAAGCGGCGAGCAAGCCGGCCCGCCAGCGGCCGCCGTTCCAGAGCAGGCCGCAGGTCAGCAAGACGACAAGAACACCGGCGAGGGCCGCCGGAACACGTACACTCAAGGCATCAACCACGCCGCCACGCACATGGCTCACCAGGGCAACCAGCCAGTAGTAGAGTGGCGGCTTCTGTAGCTCGGCGCGAAAGTCGCACAGATGGGGCAGCCCCCAGCAGCCCTCCTCGACGATGGCACGGGCATTCTGCCCGGCGCGGCCCTCGTGGCTGCTCCACAGGTCGCGCTCGCCCAGCCGATAGCCGAAGAGCAACGTGCAAAAGACAATCAGCGCGATCAGCCAGACCATCCGCGCCGGCAACGCGGGCAATTGAAACGTGGGCTGATTCACGGAAAGGACAGCGCCCTGGGCCGGCCAGTTCGTGGGGCGTGGCCGCTGCCGCGCTTCGAAAGCGCGCGAGGCAAGCACCAGCTTGGAGAGTTTCAGGCGCACAGCTTGGAAAAATGAGCTTCGTGAAGTCGCTGGTAAATGGCACAATCGCGCAGCAGTTGCTGGTGCAGCCCGACTGCTTCGATGCGGCCGTTATCGACCACGATGATGCGGTCGGCCATCTCCAGCGTGTTCAGCCGGTGCGTGATCACCAGCGTGGTCCGGTTCTGCATGAACTCCCGCAGTGCTTTCTGGATGAGCAATTCGCTCTCGGGGTCCATGTTGCTGGTGAACTCGTCGAGGATGAAGATCCGCGGGTTGCGCAGAATGGCCCGGGCCAAGGCGATACGTTGCTTCTGCCCGCCGGAGAGCTTGCCCCCCGCTTCGCCGATGCGCGTGTCGTAGCCGTTGGGCTGCTTGATGATGAAATCGTGGGCAAAGGCCTTGTGCGCCGCCTCTTCGACTTCCTCGCGGCTGGCCCGACGATAGCCGTAGGCGATGTTGTTGAAGATCGTGTCGTCGAACAGGGTCGGCTTCTGCGTGACCACGCCGACTTGTTTGCGTAGGCTGCGCAAGGATACGTGGCGGATGTCGTGCCCGTCGATCAGGATCGAACCGTGGTCCGGGTCGTAGAAGCGCGGGATCAAGCCAACCAGCGTGGTCTTGCCGCAACCGTTCTTGCCCACCAGGGCCACCTTCTCGCCGTACTGGATGGTGACCCGGACGTTCGTCAGGATGGGTTTGCCCGGATCGTACGAGAAACAGACGTCGCGGAACTCGATCGACTGGTTGTGCCGTTCCAGGAAGTGCTTGTTGCAATTGCTGCGCACGCGCGGCTGGCGATCGATATAGCTGAAGATGCGGTCCGCGGCGGCAGCCCCGGATTGCAAGCGCGTATACACGCTAGAGAGCTTCCGCACTGGATCCGCAATCGCCGCCAGCATCACATAGAGCTGGATCAGCGTCTCGGGCTCGAGGGGCTGATCGGTCATGCGCATGCCGAAGAAATGTGTTTGATGCTGCAGCACCAGGTAGGCGCCAGCCATCAAGGCACCGGACAGAGCCAAAACCCCCAGCACCTCGATCACCGGCCCCGACATCGAATCGAGATAAACCACCTGCATGGCCTTGCGATAATACTCGCGCGTGGCGGCCCGGAAGCGGCGCCGCTCGTAGGGCTCCATCGTGAAGGCCTTGACCACCTCGATGCCAGTGAAGGTCTCTTGGAGGATCTTGTAGATGTTCGACATCCGCTCGAGCAGCCGCCGCGAGGCCCGCTTGACGACGCGGCCCACCTTGGTCAGCACGTAGAGGGCCACGGGCACGATCACCACGAACATCAGCGTGAGCTGCCAGCTGATCCACAAGGCGAACATGATCGAGCCGATGGCCTTCAGGGGCTCGGCGACAACGCGGCCGAACAGGGTTTTCAGCCCGGCGCCCAGGAGCTCCATGTCGTTGGTGAAACGGGCCATCAGCTCGTGCGTGCCCGACGAACCGAACTGATCCACA
>JBFWSD010000232.1:0-8144 GCA_050248575.1 Gemmataceae bacterium | reverse complement strand
GGTGATTCAGATTCGCTGGCAGGCGCGGGGACAACAACCTTGTCAATCGGGTCGGGCTGATTGGGCTGACTCATTCGCGACTCCTGGGAAAGTGTTGTCATTCTAGGTGCTTTTGTATCTTTTCGCAAACCTTGACCCACGCTTCGTGACGTTGGCTCGGCTTTAGGCTTGCTAGTGCTCGATCAGGGGAGATAGCTGCGTGGTACTTTTGGATCGGAGTCGATTTCCAGACGCACGGCTTCACGAGCACCCAAAGAATATCTACTCCGCCCGTTACTGCTTCTTTCAAGAATGGGGCTAGTTCATGTTCAATTATGAAATCTGATGCGAGAAAGCTCGCCGACACTAGCAAGACCGCTACTCTCGTCGTTGCAACCGCTTCCTGAATGTCATTGAACCATTCGGAGCCTGCTTTAATCTGGCTGTCTGACCAACTAGTGATACGATGAGTCCGTTCAAGCGGCTTGAGGTGCGTCTCAAGCTCTGCAAGATATTTTTTATCTTTGTGACTGTAGCTCAAAAAAACTTTGTCGCGTGCCAAGTCTCTGGCCCTCGAAACTTCTTGCGGTGAATCAATGGCACTAGTGGGTTCAAGCCATGCCGACGGCTTCGTATCATTGGGGGCGTAAGCGACATCGGTAACTTCAATCGATGGGGGCTTGGCGATTGCTTTCGGCTGAAGCCTCTCTGCGATTTGCTGACATCTTCCAAGTAATGCCTTCTGCTCCTCTGTGAGCTGGACGCATTCTTTGCCGTATTCGATGAGATCGAAAAGCAACTTGCTGACAATGTCGTTTGGCTCTATGTCCCAAAATGTTCGAAGTCGATTGGCCTTTGACGTGCCGAAGCGAGCGTATTTTTCTGAAAGAATGTTTAGATCGACGCTCTCGGCGACAAGTTCCTGAAACTTGCGATCAGTTAGGCTTGTGGGATAGACATATCCCCCCGACATTCCGAAGAGACTTTCGAGTTTTGTCTTCTCGATCATTGATAGATCAGACATGCCCAGTCCTCAAATCTTCTTGGTCTGCATTTGGGCAAAGAACAGTACGTTGGCTTTGGCACGCTGTTCGTAGCTGTTGCGAACGTCATCGACAGTCATGTGAATCCGGTTCAGCCACTCCGAAACCAGCTCTTGCTTGAAGTACCCAAGCTTGTCAAAGTGTTGGTCTGCTCGGGCGTTCGGCTCGTCGCTCACGAGTACCTGTTCCCAGGGCAACTCGAACGAGAAGCGGGAGCCGAACTTGTTGGGCACGATGATCGAACCGTTCTTGGCAACTTCCATCCACGTTGTCGAATCGACGCTCCACATCGGAAATCGCTTGCTCAGTGCCCAGGCCGTGAACGCGAAGGCGTGCAGCTTGACCTTGGCATCGACGAGGAGCTGGTAGACACCTGACGTTTCAGCCCAACGAGCCCAATCTTCCGCTCGCACATCCTGCCCCAGGCCGCCAAGTGCGATGAACTTGTACCCCGCCTTCAAATACTTTTCGGCCCACTTGATGTCAGTGTTGGCGTGGATGACGGGGACGGGCTTGAGGCCCTTGCCTTCCAGATACTGCTGAACTTCCCATGTCTTGATCGGATCGAAGATCACATCGACGTTGGCGTAATAGTCGAGCTTGTCCTTGTGGCGTATCACGAAATCTGAGTACTGGTCAACGTATGCCGAGAAATCATCGGCGGGTTGATTATGCAAAGAGTGAGCACCAGAGTCGAGAAAAATCGAGTGGACTGGCGTTGTGCCGTCGAGCATCCTACAGAACCGGGCATCCGGCTTGCCATTCTTGACGTTGCTGTAGAAGGAGGGCATGATTCGGCACTTGATGCCTTTTTCCGCAAGCAGCTTTTCGGGGATATCTGAGCCACCAGAGAAATACAACTTCGGTCGGTGCGTCTTCGGTGCTGGAGGCGTGTCGGGAGCTTTGAGGAGTTCGAGGAGGACGGCACGTGTCGAGACGTAGACCGCATCGCCCTTGATCCAGATGCCCCGAAGCAAACCGGCAATCGCCGCACTCTGACCATCGGTCCAAGGCTTGTTCTGGCAAGCTGTGAGCACGGCTTGCTTCATCGCCTGTTCATCAGCCTCCCTCTTCTTGGACTTCTCGAACTTGTCGAAGGCAGGTTTGATCAGCGAAAACAGCTCATCGGTTTCGGTGAGGGCTTTGTGCTGGTACGTTGGCAAGAGGCCCGACGCCTCAGCCAACTCCTTCACGCGATCAGTCTTGGCGTCGAGCTGCTTGGCGACGCTTGACTTGGCTCGTGACGTGGCGAGGGCTGCGGGAGACTTGGGCTGCTTGGTTCGTTCAACTTCGTCTGGCAACGTGTGAGAGGGGCGAGATGACGGGCACAAAGCATAGGCTTCTTCAAGGCTCAACTCTGGATTTTTCTTGTAGACAGGTTCAACCAGCCTCCAATGTGCAGAAATCTTGCGGTATTTCTGTTCTTGCTGCGTGGAAACGGGGTATTTGTTCTTGGCCAACCAGTCAGACCAGTTCTGACCCTTCTTCTTCGCCCTCGACATCGCCTCAAGCAGTGCATCGCCACACTCCTTGAACACACGCAAGCTCTGCTGGGCACGCTTCAAACAGTCACGGATGTGGGCGTGAAGCTGTCGGTCGCTCAACTTCGTCAGATCGCGGCTGGGCATTTTGAAAGTCACTTGCAAAAGTTAAACAGGAGCTAGGCCTTTGATGTCGATAGTGCAATCTAGTGCAAAACACGCATATACGCATACAGTGAACCTACTAACCCCTATCGCTCCCAAATCACACCCCAAATCCCGTGATTTCTTGGATGGACCTGTGGCTCTGATCTCGAAATGGCAAGACGGTTCGCAGTGTTTCTTGTCTTCTCACAGCGAGAGGGGTCAATCGGCCCCTCTCTGTGATGCAGTTGCACTAACGTTTTCGATCTCGACGAACCCCGTCAACCTCGCTGGATTCTCGTGAAAATCGCGGTGGATTGCAGGCTGCGTGCCACGAGTTGCAGGCGAAACTGCACAACGACTCATCGCCACGACTAGGCAGCGAGCCAGGAATAGACGGTTCTGATCGGGACGGCGAAGCGTTCGCTGATCTCGGCAACGCTCACCCCTTGCTCACGAAGAACAAGAACCTCTGGCCGCAGCTCGATCCGGCGACGCTTCGTGTCCCCTGGCTCCCACTCCTTCGGCCGGCCGCACTTGCCACCGAGTTTCGTTTGCTCCTCACGAACAACCTGCCAACTTTCGTCGGGATGCATGAACGATCCCAGCTGGACGCCGCGGGTGACTTCCTTGAGCATCTCGAATTCTTCAACGGTCGGCTGTGCCCCTTGGTTGGTATCGATGTAGTGCTCGCTGCGTAGGATTCGGTCAGTGCTGAAGAAACCAAGCACTGCTCCGCGAGCCTTGGCGTATCGGGCTGCCTTCGCCAGCTTGCGTTGCATCCGCTCATCTACGAGGAGCTTGCCCGAGACTTTCGCCTTGAACGATTTGCGACACACCGAGAAGCCAAGCTTGCGGAGTTCACGACGGAGGAATTTGTCGTATTCGCGGAGTCGCGGCGTGTTGCGTTTTTTGTGTCTCTGGTCGCGTGCTGACACGCGAATCCACAAGACTATATTTCGGGGCTGTGCAATCTCTGGGAGGTGGTCGATGAAGTCTGATGCTATCCCAGGCTGCTGTTGGCGAGTAGATGACTTTTGAATTCTTTTTTGGCGCCGTTGACGCCTGCGTTCTCGTGCTGTACGATGCATTTGTTCGCTTTCTTGAACGCCGTGCTCGTCTTGGGGAAGGCTGCACGGCGTTTTTTTACGGACTCAGTTAACCCCCTATTCCTAGTAAACTCTTGATTGCGTCCTCGTTCACGCTCTCATTTTCGCACACAGTTCCCGCGTGTCAATACTGCCATTCAGGATTTCTGACATAGCCTATCTAGATCATGCTTGGAACTCGCGGGCTGCTGCAACCGTTCGTGTTCATGATCGAAAAGGGCAGAATATCACTGCTGCACGTCAGAATGCTCTTGCTTGCAGATGCGTTCCCCTTTCGGCGAAGAGACCGTTCCCTGATCAGGTGCCGGGCCGGAAGAGCGGGTCGCCCGGTTGGCCCTGGATGCCGTTCAGCGCCTTGCGGACGTTGTCCAGCCAGGTCTGCCATTCTTTGACACGGTCCATGCGCTTTTCGTTGGCATAGTCGATATTGCTGTCGCGCACGACCAGTTTGCCGTCAGGTTGGAGGATCAGCAGTTCCGTGCCGCCGGTGCCGATGCGCGAGATGTTGCGGCCGCCGCCGAGATCGACCGGGGGAGATTGTACTTTGCCCCCTTCGAAGTCGACGAGCAGATCCATGGTGCTGAAGTCCACGGGGATACCGCTGGCCTGCTTGACCATGATGCCCCCCTTCTTGAACCGCTTGATGCGCTCGGGCGAGATGGCGAACTGGAAGGCGGCTGCCTTCGGTTCCCAGACGGGCACTTCGACTTCCTCGACGCGGCCGATGTACTCGCCGCGCACGGCGGGCAACTGCTCGGCAATGGACCAGTCGCCCACGGCATAGTCCGCACCTTGCAGCTTGACCCAGTCGAACCAGCGGTGCACCTGAACCCAGGTCCGGTCGGCGTTGACCGGCATCGGGCCCTTGCGCTGGTAGTTTTCGCCCAGTGCGTAGTAGGCGAATTCCGCATCCACGTTGACGCGAATCGGCTCGCCCTGTTTGTTGGTCACCACGGTCCAGCCGGTGTCGGCGTTGCCGGCGGTGATTTCTTTCTCCTTGGTCAAGTCCTTGGAGATGGCTTGCTCTTCGCGCTGGTAGAGCGGATTGTCCATTACAACCTTGACGCGGTACTCGTAGGCGAAGCCGGGCTCGATGGACGGATCGAGGAACCGGATCATGCACTTGAGCGGCGGCTCGGGCTGCTTGTTGATCACCTCGCCACCCACGCGCGGCGGCACCTGGTTCGGTAGCGGTTGTTGCTGGCCATCCGGAGAGTTGATCTTGTAAATGTCGAAGCCCTGTTCGAAACGGCTCTTCAGCTTGATCGTGGGCTGCGCAGCGATGCCGCGCTGATCGATCTCCTTGATGGTCTCATCGATGCTGGGTAGCCGCTTCGGATCGTAAGCGGGCCACAGCTGCATCCGGGCCAGCATCGGTCGCGGCACCGTGAGCCGGTCTTCCGGCCATACCACGCCATGCGACATCAACACCGGATCCTCGGGTTCCGCTCCGAACGTGAGGAGCGGGCGGATGCTCTCGTCGATGTCGAGAGCCTTCCACTCGCCAAACGGGCCGTTGCCCCGCGCGGCGCGACGTTCGACCTTGAGGCCACGGAAGTAAAAGTTGGCTTCTTGCAGCATCTGCTCCCGCGTCTCGTAACGCAAGGCATGCTGGAACGCGTCAAGCTGCTTGCGATAGGGGAATGCAGCCTGCACCACGACCATGCGATAGGGCAGCGTGGTCTCGGCCGGGAAGCCGGGCTCATTCTGCTTGGTGATGAAACGATCGATGGGGACGAAGCGGCTTTCGTATTGCGCCGTGGCCTGGTCGGCCGGTTGCCCGGGAGCAGCCCCCGGAATGACGCCCGGCGGCACGTTGGGCAGGTTCACACCCGGCGCTCCGCCCGGTTGCATGAAGCGGAAATAGTTCGGATTCACCGGCACCTGCGGCTGCTGCGGCGGTTTCGGGGCCGCCATGTTGTTTGACGGCTTGAGGTACATGACCGTCATCTTGCCCTGCGCGTCCTTCGAAAAGATGAAGGAACGCACCAGGCAGCGGACCAGATCGACCTGGAATTCGTCCGGGCCGAGGATTTCCGGCTTGCGCCACTTGGTGTCATCAAGCGCCGAATGCAGGAAGTAAGGGTGAAGGCACGCATAGGCGCCGGGATCGATGGCCGGCAGGCTGCCCGCCTTCTTCAACTCATCGGGCATGTTCTTGAGGTCTTCGGGAGGGCGGCTGGTCTGCACCGCCGTCTCCCCTTGCTGCTTGAGCTTGTTGAGTTCGTCGGCGGTGGAGGCCGCGCTGCCCGAACCGATGCCGTGCAGCCCGAGGCCGAGCCCGATCAACAAGAGCATGAACAGTGCCGCCGCGTAGAGCGCCACCCTCTCTCCCTTGTGCAGCATGAAATCCTTGATGTCAAAGTTCTTCAGAGCCATGACTCTTCCCCCACTGGAAACGAACGGGGCACCGTTCAGGGTCTGCGCGCGGGCGGCGTGTTGCCTCCCGGTCCCGGACGCATGGGCCCGGATCTGGTCTTGGGCGGATACTTCTGATAAAGCGAGATCAGCCCCCAGACATTCAACTGTACCAGATTCGACGAGGTCTCACCGCCACTCACGGCATTCGGACCACTCGGTCCACCGGGGCGGGGCTGCTCACCAGGAAGTGGCATCGGCACGGGCCTCGGCCCAGGTCCGCCCACCATCGGCTTCTCCTCCTGGATGACCGGCTGAATCGCGCCGCGATAGCGGCTCCAGTCCGTCTGGGTGATCTGCATGCGGAGTTTCGAGTTGGCCAGCGCGGTCAATACATCCTGGATGCGCGACTGATCCACGATCAGTGACAGGGCCACCGCCCGCCGACGGACCTGGCTATTCGCTTCAACATAGCGATTCACGATCAGCCCGTTCGGGGTAACGGCCTGGGGCTGCTGGTTGAATCCTTCACCCCCCTCGGAAGGCGGTCCACCAACCCCACCTGGGGGTGGCATCCCGCCGGGCGGAGGCATGCTGCCCGGGGGGATCCCGCCAGGCGGCGGCATCGGGACCGGCACAGGCTGGCCTCCAGGCGGGGGCTGGCCTCCGGGCGGGGGCTGTACTCCTCCTGGAGGCGGCATCGTTCCAGGAAGCCCGGGCCGCATTGTCGTTCCCGGAGCCGAGTTGTTCGACGCCACCTGGCTGAACGGCCCTGGCTTGAATCCTTGATTCCCGGTTCGCTGCGAATGCTCTGTCAGCGACATCTTGTCGATGCGCTTCACGGGCGCCGAGCGCCAGCTCAGCACCTGTTCGACCTTGTCGATACCGTTGAATACCAGCGTCTTGCTCGGCATCGACCCCGACAGCGATTCTTGCGCGGCCAGCGGTTCGCCGTCAATCCACAACGTGACTGGCTGGCTGCTCCGGGCAAAGTGAACCTTGAAGTTGTGCCCGAGCAACTGCTGGCGATTGCCAATATTGGTGATGGTCCAGCGAATCTCGTCGCGCGTGAAGGTCAGGTCCAGGCGCCAGCGCCCATTCTGGAATACCTCGCGGGCCAGTTCTTTCTTGGCCGGGTCCGGGCGCGGCGCTCCCTCTACCTTCTGCAAGATGGCGGTATAATCGTTGGCTTGCCGGATGGCCTGCAACAACTCACGCTGCACCCAGATGTCTTCCTGGGCCAGCCACAGCTCTTCCAGTACCGGGCGTTGTTCCAGCCCCTCGACCCACTTGGGCACGAAGCTGACGATGTTCTGCCAGCCGCCGTTGTATTGCACCACGCCTTCCCCGCTGGGGTCGACGGGCTGCACGATCTTGACGAGTTCTTCGATCTGCGCCTTGTAGCCGAAGGGCTCATCGCGCACGATGTACTTCTCACGCAGGTCGGCAGGCAAGTCGTCGAGCGGGTCGGCAAAGTCCTTTTCCTTGAGCGCTGGATAACGCTGCACCAGGCCGACGGGCCACACCAGTAGCGGCTCCTGGCTCTTCCAGGCCTGCTCCCAGGCCTTGGTCTTCTGGTCATCCAGGGCTTTCTCGCGCAGCTGGAGTGCCGCGTACCACTGCTGGTTCTTGATGTCCTGAGTGCGGATCTTGCCCTGCACCTCGGTCTTGACCCGATCGAGCTCAGCCTGCTTGGTGGCAACCTCGGCCGCCACGCTGGTCCACACCAGCACGAGAGTGATGAATAACAGGGGCATCAGCAAGCCGAGCAAGATCCAGAAATGATGCTTGAGGAGCTGTTCTTTGTCGATCTTCATGGCCGCCTCACAGGAACAAGAAACTCGGTTGCATCCAGATCAGGAAAGAAACAGTAGACTCAGGGCCCACCGCGTGAGCCGCGGCCGCCACGGCCGCTGCGGCCGCTGCCGGGCGGCATGGAGCCGCGTTGCGGGAAGCCGCCCGTGCCGCCAATCTTGCCCCCTTCGTTGGGCAGATTTTCGTTCCAGATCAGCAAGATGATGAACTCGGTA
>JBFWSD010000231.1:0-8154 GCA_050248575.1 Gemmataceae bacterium | reverse complement strand
CGATCGTGTATTCGTCGAAGTCGCGCTTGCCGTGAATGACGGCATTGAGCGGCGTCCTGGTCGGCATGGGCCACAGGCCGAGCGAGACAAGCATGGTGCGGCGGATCTCCTCGGCACGCTTCTGCCATTCTGCGGGCGACCTGGCCGGCGTGAGGTTGAAGTCGCCCGCTTCCCCCTTGAGCGGGCCCAGACGCGAGTCTTCCGGGAGCTTGCCCGCGGGCAAGACGCGCGGCCCGGCCGCCTGCAGAGAAAAGAGCGGGATCAGAAACAAGGCCAGGGCTGCGCTTCTCATGCTGCCACTCCAAATTTGAATCGAGTCTGGATCGTCGCGGCGGGCTACTTCTTCACTTCCTCCCAGCCGGGCAGCGACACGGTGCAGCGATAGTTCGATTCGTTGTAGTCCGGGCTGCGCCGCGGCGCGTAGATCTTGCTGCCCTCGAACGGGCGATCCTGCGTGTAGATCCACACTTTTTCCTGGTCCCAGAGGATAATCTCGTCGCGCGCGTCGCCGGTCAGGTTCATGACCGCGGCACACAGATCCGGATGGCCGTCGTCGGGAAACATCACCGCGCGGCGCATGTGGCCGTCGATCATGCCCCCTTCGTGCACGTTGCCCGAGAGCAGCACGACCTCGCTGCCGTCGCCGCGCCAGTTGACGGGCAGCATCGGCGCCCCGGAGTGAATCGGCTCTTCTTGCTGAAGCAGCTTGCCCTGGTAGTCGAAGAGCGAGACGATGCCCGGGTTCTTCCAGAAGTTGATGGTCATGTATTGCAGGCCTTGCACGTCGGGCCGGAATTTGCCGATGCAAGCGGTCTGGGCGTGCCCCACGCGCACGTGCCGCGCGATCACGCCGCGATGATCGATGAGGATGAAGCCTTCATCGGAGCCGCTGTAGTAGCCCATGGGCTGCTCTTTCGGGTCCCCCGAGATATTGCCGTAGAAGACCGAATCGGCGTGGTCCTTCAGCTCGTTGTCGGCCGACCAGAGTTGCTTGCCGGTGTGGTCCCAGAGGGCGTAGCCGATGGCCAGGCGATCGCGGCCCGCCGCGCCGTCGGCGGTGGGATAGGGATAGTGACCCAGCATGCCTTGCCCGGTCCAGAGCAGTTTCAGGTCCTTGTTGAAGACCCAGAAGTTCCAGTAGCGGTCCTTGATGACGATGTCGGTGCGTTCCTTGCCCCCCGAAAAGTTGACGAACAGGATCGAGTCGCCCACGTCGCGATCGTGGGGCCAGTCGGTCGGCGGCGGCTGGTTGACCTTCGGGTAGCCCTTCAGCTTCGGCATGAAGGTGGAACGCTTGAGCTTGCCGGTGCGGCCGTCGAGGACCTGGATCTTGTAGTCCTTGACCATGACCACGTCGCAGCGGCCCGTGCCGTCGAGGTCGTGTGCCTGGAAGGGGGTGTCCGAGGTGAGCAGGCCATGCTTCTTGTTCGGCTGTCCGAGGGTCCACAAGACCTTGCCGTCGAGCGTGACGGCGGTCATCGAGGTGATCTCGACGAAGTTGCCCGTATCGACCTTGGGGATGTTCTGGGCGATGAGCATGTCGATCTGCCCGTCGCCGTCGAGGTCGCCGAAGCGGACGTTGCGGCCCGCGCCGAAGACGGGGGTCTCGAACTTCTTCCAGAGCCTGGGCTTCGGGTTGGCTGCCTGCAGACTCTTCTCTTCTTCCGCGCGTTTGCGGACGCGTTCTTCGATGAGTTTCTTGTTGGCGGCCGACGTGCTGACGCGGAAATCGCGAAACCGGGCCGGGATATTCGCGGTCACGCCTACCTTGCCCCGGGGCAGCTCTTCGCTCTCGGCGGAGATGAGCAGCTTGCCGTCGATGTAGCAGCGAATCTTGCCGAAGCTCGTTTCGACCTTGAGATGCAGATACCGCGTATCGTCGTAGGGGAAATCGGCCCGGGCCAGTTCCTGATACTCGGCGATGCGGAATTTCTTCTCGAGCGGCAAGCGCAGGGCCAGCCTGGCTTCCTTCCCTTTCTGCACGCCAAACAGGAAGAAATGGCGGTTGGTGTGATAGCGGAAGGCGACGCCGGCGAAGTCGCCGGTGGAAAGCGGCTTCATGTCGACTTCCACGGTGTAGTCGCCCCACTCGGGCTGCCCGGTGATGAAGAGCGGGCTGAACGTCTCCGGCGCCATGCGGCGATTCGACGGCGACATGTGCTGTTCGAGATAGGGCTTGCCGTCTTCCTCGCCCACCACCCAGGAATCGAGATAGGTGATGGCATTGGCCCACGGCCCGAGCGGCACGCCGCGATGGGCCAGGTAATGATACTCCTGGATGGCGGGGTTCAGCTCGCCCAGGGGCCGCGACAGCGGGCCAACCGGATAGCGCGAGAAGTCATCGCGAAAGAGCTCGACATTGGCGTCCGCAGCGGGCAAGAGGGCCGCCAGCCCGGCCAGGCCAACCAGTAGGAGACAGAGTCCGCGGCGCATGATGCTCCTCCTGTCTGGAATTTAGTGCAAAGACATCTTATCTGACAGGTTCGCGGAAGCAACCCGATTCGTGATAGAAAGCGGGCTTGTTTCCAGCTCTCCAGTCTGACAGGCTGACCCTGAGGCTACGTGCGGAGCAACCGAATGCAATCCTCCACAGACAAGAGCGGTCGCCCTCTATACCAGATGGCCGTGCTCTTTGCTGTCAGCGCCGGGGCGGTTATCTGCTTGCTCTTCGAGGTCGTCAAGACCGAGACGGGAGTTCGGATTGTCGAGTCAGACAATCTGGCCAGTGAGGTTGTCAACAAGAAGCGCGGCTATGATGAGCCTTCCCTGGTAGTCCCTGCCCTGGCCGCACTGCTCGGATGTTGGCTCGCGGTCGGTATCATCGGGTTAGGCCGGGTGTTTCGTTGGCAAGCGAGGACTAGCCTGTACGCGATTGGGATCAGTGTCGGTCTAGCTGCTGGCCTGGCTTCAGCACTCTGGAGAGAGACTCACGAGCTAGTCAGTCATGGTCGGACATTGGATGTCCAGGGTAGAGCCGGCGAAGTGACGATCTACGAAATCTACTATCGATTTCATTGGCGACTGGTCTCGGACGCGGTGGATCCAGTTTTTCTGGGCGTGTCGGGCGCGGCGATTGGCTTTCTGATGGCCAGTGCTTGTTGGCTGGCAACTTGCCACACGAGGTCATGACCAACCGCCTTCGTTCGGCCCCAACTGTTTCGTTCCTCGCGGCGGATCTGTAGTGTATCCAGCGATACTGATGCGCCCGACATCGGCCAACCTCACTCCTCCAGCAGCGAAGGAATCCGACCATGTCCTCGATCCGCGAGTTCGGCGTGAAGGCAGACGGGCAGACCGACGATAGCGCGGCCCTCAATCACATGGTGCTGAAGGGAGACGGCGACATCGTCTTGCCGCGCGGCAACTACCTGCTCACCAAGCCGATCTACGTCCCGCTCGAGAAGACGGGCCGCCTGCGCTTCTCCGGCGACGGCGGGCTGGCCAAGCTGATCATGGCCGGACCGGGGCCCGCCATTCACCTGGTCGGCAGCCATCGCAAGAGCGCCAACCCCGCCGACTTCGCCGACAGCGTCTGGCTACAGGAACGCATGCCCACCGTGGACGGCCTCGAGATCGAGGGCCGCCACGCCCAGGCCGACGGCATCCGCATCGAGGGAGTCATGCAGCCCACGTTGACGCGCGTGCTGGTGCGGCGCTGCCGCTTCGGTTTTCACTTGGCCAACCGGGCCCGCAACGTGCTCATCGCCGACTGCCACCTCTATCACAACGAACAGATCGGCATCTTTCTCGACCGCATCAACCTGCATCAGATCAACATTCACGGCTGCCACATCAGTTACGCCAAGCGGGGCGGCATCCGCGTGGAAGGGAGCGAGATCCGCAACATCCAGGTCTGCTCCAACGACATCGAGTACAACTACGACGCCAACGCGGAGACCTCGGCCGACATCCTCTACGACTGCCGCGAAGGCACGATCCGGGAAGGCACCATCGTGGGCAATAACATCCAGGCAGTGAATAGCCCGGGCGGCGCCAACGTGCGCCTGCTCGGCGTGGGCCGCGACAATCCCAACGCCGTCGGCCTGCTCGCCATCACCGGCAATCTGCTGGGCAGCCAGGAAACCAACGTCCACCTGCAAGCCTGCCGCGGCGTGGTGGTCACGGGCAACTCACTGTACAGCGGCTTCCGCCAGGCCGTGCTGATCGAGGATGCGGAGCACGTCGTCTTCGGCCCGAACTCCATCGACCACAACCCACAGTATCGAGGCAAGTCCACCGATCAGGTCGTCGTGCGCAACTCGCGCAACATCAACCTCGCCGGTTTGGTGCAGCAACACACGCGCGCTCCGCTGGCGGAAGTGCAGGCCAGCTTCGATCTGGAGGGCTGCGAAAACGTCAACGTGACGGGCTGCCAGCTCATCGATGCCCGCCAGCGCGGCATCTTCCTGCGGGGCTGCAGCGTGGTGCGCGTCGCCGATTGCACCGTGCGCGGCGCCGACCTGAAAGCCAGCATCGAGGCGGATGCGGCCTGCCGCCACCTCATGGTCACCAACAACTTCCTGACCAGGGGGACGGGCGGCGACCTGGTGCTGCCCGCGAAGGCGGGCACCAGCAGCGGAAACATCACGCTCGAGTGATCAGCCACACAGGCCACCGCTCACGGGCCGCTGGTCACGGCCTGGGTGACCAGCTCCAGGAACTCGCGGGCGCGGCGGGCCAGCTCGTCAATCTCTTCCGGCTTGGTCGGCCGCGGCACGATCGGCGCAAAGATGTTCTCGCAGCAAAGCGGCATTTTCCGCCCCGTGAAGGCCACCGGAGCCAGCAGGCGATAGTGGTCGATCTCCCCCAGCCCCGGCCCGCAATCCTGGTCCTTGGGCCAGTTGCGATGATCCTTGATGCAGAAGCTGGCGACCTGGTCGGCGGCCAGCTTGATGTCGGGCAGCGGATCCACATTCTTGTAATCGAGCACGTTGCCCGCGTCGTAGCTGACCTGCACATTCGGGTGATCGACGCGTCGGGTGACGGCAGCGCACTTCTCGCCGGTGTCGGTGTTGCCGCCGTGCTGCTTGATCACAATGGTGACGTTGTGATCTTTCGCGACCGGGCCAAGCACCTTGAGGTTCTTGACCCACAGGTCGAGATCGTTGCCGCGCGTGGAACCCATGGTGAGCACCTGGGGAATGCCGGCGGCCGCGGCTTGCTTGATGCGCGTGGTCATCGGGTCGATGCTGCCCGGGCCCGGGCCAAACAGCATGAGCGGCTCGAGACCCAGAGCGCGGCACTTCTTGCCAAGCTCCTTGGCCGCGTCGAGCGACGCATCGCCGGCGAGCACGGGGACCCGCTTGCCGCTCCCGTCGTCGTGGCTCGTGCCCCAGGCCACATACTGGTAGCCCGCTTTCTTGAGCCCGTCGAGAGCCCGCTGCAAGGGAAACGCGGAGTAGGGCAACGTCATGCAGGCGATCTGGAACTGTGTTGGCTTGCTGCGATCGACAGCGGGCTCGGCTTTCTTCTCCTGGCTGGAGGCCAGGGAGGTCAGGCCAAGCGTGGAGATACTGGCAGCACCGGCTTGCAAGAATGAGCGGCGGTTCATGGTGGGTCTCCGTAGGCGGGACTTTGGCGAATCTTCAAGCTCGATCTTCGGCAAACGGGCCGCCCGCGTCAACCACCGGGCCGCATTGTCTCAGTGGTGATTGGGCGCGGCAGTGGCCACATGCTACCATGTGCGGATCGCTCCCCCCGCGACCGCTTCTGGAGAATACCCATGACACGCTGGCTGGTTGTGCTTGCCCTGATGGTTGCTGTTTGCCCGCTCTCGGCCCACGGGCAGAAACCGAAAGCCTATCGTCTCCCCAGCGTGGATTTGAAAGAACGCGTGATCTGGGGATCGACCTGCGAACCGGGCAACGGCGTGGCCGGCCTGGCCTTCGGCGGGCAGGATCAAGACAGTCCCGATGGCCGCCCGCACACGCGGCTGCTGGTCGACGGCAAGTGGCAGCCCATTCACGAAGACCTGCGCAAGAACAATCCGCTTCAGAAGCATCACGCCGAGGTAGCCCCGCTGTCGCGCGAGCAGAGTCGGATTCTTGCCCGGGCGCGAGCACTGTACTTCGCGGGCAAGCCTGCTGCTCCCCAGGCCGAACAGCTGGACAAGCTGTTGGCCGACCTGCGGACGCTGATCGCTCACAGGGAGAATCTGGCCTTGCGACTACGGGCAGCGGCAGCGCAAAAAAAGCTGGATGGCTACTCAACTGGCCAGCTCAATGCCTGCGCTGACAGGATCAGCACAAAAAAGCTCGCTCTCGTCCGAGAAATGCCGGTCGACGCCAAGCTCTTGCACGACATGTGGGAGTTGCAGGTGGCCCTCGAGATTGCCGCGTGTGCCCTCGATGCCGAGCCGGCGCCGCGGGCCCTCAGCCCGCTGGTATATGATCCGAAAACCAAGCTCTTCGTCCTTTTCGGCGGCGATCACTGCGACTTCCTTACCAACGACACCTGGGTCTTCGATCCAGCGAAGAAGCAATGGCAACAACGCCATCCCAAGCTGGCCCCGCCGCCCCGGGCCAATCACACCCTCAAGGCCGCCGGCGACGGCAAGATCACTCTCTCCGGCGGCTACACCTACACCTCCAGCACCGACTACGTCGGCGGGCAGTATCGCGATCGCCAGGATGGCGACTGGGTCTACGATGTCGCCGCCAACACCTGGACGGGCACGGGCAAGGCCGTGACGCCCTCGGAACGCACCTATCGCACCGGCCCGTTCCATCCCGATTTCTATCTCGACGGGGACAAGCCCGATGCAGCCGCGTTTCAGAAGAAGCTGGCCGGGCTGCCCGCCAACACCTGGGTGGAAGTGACGACCAAGGAACGCTTGCCCCGCCTGAATCGCGACTGGGGGACCGCCGTCCTCGACACCGATCGAGACATGATCCTGCGCTGGTCGGGCGGCCACTCCGCGCACGGCGGCAGCGACGTCCTCCACTTCCATCTCGCCACGGGCCGCTGGGAACTCTGCTTCCCTGTCGAGTTCCCGCTCGGGCAACTCTATTCCAACACCTCGTATCCCGACGGCTACAACTTCAATCTGCGTCCCTGGATCACGGGCCACACCTACCAGGATTACGGTTACGATCAGCACGCCCGCAAGATGATCTTCACCGGGCGGCCCCGCCATTCCTATCACTACGATCCCGATAGCGGCGACTGGGTGGCCCGCAAGCCCAAGCCCCAGGGCATGACCTACAACAGCTGCTTCTACACGCTCACCCTGTGCTCGTCGCCGCACGGGCTCTACTGCTGGACCAAGGACGGCAAGCTCTTCCACTTCAACGCCAAGGAAGAGCAATGGGACGAGTTGAAGCTCGACGGCAAGCTGCCCGGGGCCGTGGTCGACAACTCCACCATCGTGCACGACAGCAAGCGCGATCGGCTGGTCGCCTTCACCAAGCCTTATGGCAAGGCCCCCTACGATGGCCGCATTCACGCGGTCGACCTGAAGACGCTCAAGGTCTCGGAACTGCCCGTCAAGAACAAGGAGGCCGCGAAGGTGGTGCCCTACCTGTGCCAGATCCGCTACGATCCCGAGCACGATCTCTTGCTGGTGGGCGGCTTCTTCGAGGAGGGCGGCACGCGCCGCACGCCCGCCTACGACTGCGCGAAGGACGAGTGGGTCTCTCTCAAGCTCACCGGCGACGATCCCAGCGGCAAGCAGGGCCGCAACGTCTCCCTCGGCATGATGTATGATGCGAAGAGAAAGCTCTTCTGGGCCGTGGACACGAACGGCCACGTCTTCGCCCTGAAGTTCGACCCGAAGAACGCCGATCCGCAGCCAATGAAGTGAAGGACGGGCTCTTTTTCCCACTCGAAGCTGCTCCATTCGGTCCCCACGGACAGAAAAACCTGACACGTACTTTTCCCCGGCCCGGCGCAGCATGGTTTCTCACTTGAATGGCACTTCCATGACCAAACGCATGCCCGCTTGCGCAATGGAGGCCTATTTCTGATTGCTCTTAGCCATTGCAGGATTTTGCTTTGCGTAAAGACGCCAGCCCCGAAGTGCGCAAAGTGCGCAAACAAACGCCTCAAGTCACGCTGGCGACACGACTTTCGCATCTGGTTGTGACACAGTGCGACATTGGTTGACAGAATCATTCGACACCTCCCGTCGCTGCGCAGCGGGCTAATTTCCCATAA
>JBFWSD010000230.1:0-8155 GCA_050248575.1 Gemmataceae bacterium | reverse complement strand
AAAGCGGCGGCAAGCTTTCCAGCTTCGGCTTCCACGAGAAGCACGACGTGGCCGCCATTCTGGATCTGATTGAGAGACGGTGGCCCGATCAGCCCCGCGCGCTGCTGGGCATCTCGATGGGGGCCGCCGCCATCTGCTTTGCTGCGGAGCAAGCAAGCAAGTGCCAGGCCATCATCCTCGAAAGCTGCTACCGCGACGTCTTCACCGCCTTCGCAAATCGCCTGCAACGTTATCCCGACTGGATGAAGCAACTCAGCGCGGGCACCGTCAAGGTGACCGAACGCCGTTTGCAGTTGCAGGTGCAAGAGGTGAACCCGGCTCTGCACATCGACAAGCTCACGCCCGCCCCCGTGCTGCTGCTCACGGGCACCAAGGATCGCTTCGCACCTCCGGAAGAAGCTCAGTCGCTCTATGAAAAGTGCAGCGAGCCGCGCGAGATCTTCCTGGTCGAAGGGGCCGATCATCACGACGTCTTCGAAACCGGGGCCGCCGCCTATCGCGATCGCGTCGTCGACTTCTTGCAGCGACACATGCAGGCTGCCCTGGCGGGCGGATTCCGGGCCGCCTGACCGCCTTCTCACTTTCCTTCAGGCAAAGGCACCTGCTGCTTCGACATCAGGTACGCCACCAGGTCGCGCACTTGCTCTTCCTTCAACGTCTTGAACAATCCTTCGGGCATCAAGGAGGCGGTGGTGGGCGTGATCTCCTCGATGTCGCCGGCGGGCACCGTCACCTGTTCGGTCTGCGTTTGCAGGGTCACCGTCTGCGGCGTCTTGCGCAGCACCACACCATTGAGGACCCGGCCATCCTTCATGGCCAGCACCGACATCTTGAAATCGACGGCCACCACGGCGCTCGGGTCGATGATGTTGACCAGCAGATAATCGAGGTTGTCGCGATTGGAGCCGGTCAGATCGGGGGCGACTTGCTTGCCCTCGCCGAACAGGCGATGGCAGGCGGCGCACGTCTGATTGTAGAGCAAGCGGCCCTGCGACAGGTTGGCCTGCTTCAGCTTGTCCTTCGTGAGCGCCGCGTGGTAGACGGCAATCAGCTTCTTCTTTTCTTCCGAGGTGGAGCGAAGCTCGCCCCAGACGCGCGAGAGCAGTTCGTTGAGCGTGGCATTCTTGAAGCTCTGGATCTGACGGGCGTGGAACGCGGAAACATCGGCACGCGGGATCTTCTCTTGCTCGACAGCCTCGAGCAGCGCCTGCGCATAGGCGGCGCGGGTCACGAGTGTGTTGATGGCCCGGGGCCTGTCTTCAGGACGCAACGAGCGGTACTTGCCAATGACCAGGTTGGGGGTCTTGGGATCGTCGAACTGGGCCAGCCCTTCGACGGCGACACCGACGGTGGCCCGGTCATTGACCAGCTTTTGCAACAAGGGCAAGAGATCGTCGGGCTTGTTCTGGATGATCACGCGCAACGCTTCGCGGCGGGCTTCCCCGTCGGCCGATTCTCGCAGGGCAATCAGCTTGAGTTCCTCGAGGGCGCGGCCATCGCCGAAGACCACGCCGAGATTGCGGGCCAGCTCCTGGACATCCTTGCTCTCGCTGTTCGATAGCCTGCTCTGCACTTCTTCCCAGCCCTTGGGGGCGGGAGCCTTGCGCCAGCCCCGCAGGGCCGCGGTCATGCCGCGCAGATAATCGAGCTGCGACTCGACCGGGGCCGCGGCGACTGCCCGTACCAGCCGCTCGAGCGCTTCCGGCTTCGACTTGATCTCCTCGGTGATCCGCCGCGCGCCCAGACGGCGCACCAGCGGAATCTTGCTGTCGAGCACCAGCTCGACGTTGCCGACCACGATCGGCTCGATGCCGTACCAGAGCATCAGCGGCATGTTGTGATCGGCCGCGTCTTCGCCATGCGCAAGCAAGCGGGCCGCCAGCTCCTTGCGCTGATCCGGCGCGATTCGCTGCAGGGCCGACGCCAGAAACAGACGGACCAGCCCCGACTCATCGCGCTCAGCGCGACGAATGAAACTCGCCAGCGTGGCCGCTTCAATCGCCTTGTCGTCAACGAGCAGACGGATGGCCCAGACGCGGACATGTTCGCTGGCGTGTTCGAGCTGGCCGCGGAGAAACGCTTCGCTGGTGCCCCCCGTGACGTAGAGAGCCCAGAGAGCACGTAGCTGGCGCGTAACATCGGGGTTCTTGTGGAAGATGTCGAGCAGTGCCTTGTGGACAGTGGCCATATCCTTGCCGGCAGCGGCTCGTTCCTGGAGGACGCGTCGCGCGTGCCGCACGAACCAGTCGTTCTTGTGAAGATGGAGCTTGACCAGTTCAAGGTCGGCCAGCTTGCTGATATCCTGGCGGAAAGCGGGCCTCGCCTCCTGGTAGACGATCTTGTAAATGCGGCCCGACGTGCGATGCACGCCGTCGTGATCGTGGCACTCGCCGATATCCGTCCAGTCGGAGAGATAAACGTCGCCGTCGGGGCCGTACTCGATGCTGACGCCGCGGAACCACGGGTTGTTAGCCATCAGGAAGTCGGGGGCGTGCTTGCCCGTGTAGCCCGCGCCGTGGCGGACCAGCTTGTCGTTATTGAGGCGGCGGCCGTGCGTGTTGCACATGAACAGCGTGTTGCGGTACTGCTCGGGCCACTTGTCGCCCAGGTAGATCATGCCACCGCAGTGAGAATGGCCGCCGCCCAGCTCGCCATGCTTGCCCGTGGCACTGCGCGAGTCGGTCCACGACTTGCCCGCATCCCAGTGATAGTGGTCGGCATGCTGATCGATCAGCTCGTAGAGATGCGGATCGAAGTCCTAGCCGTACATGCGTTTGAAGTGGGCGCCCGGGATGACATGCCAGAGATGGCCGATGACGTTGTTGGTGAAGAACATCTGCCCGTGGTCGTCGTAATCGAAGCCCCACGGGTTGGTCGTGCCATTGGTGACGACCTCGATCACGCGGCGCGAGGGATGATAGCGCCAGATGCTGCAGTTGAGCCGGGTGCGTTCCGCGGGGGCCGTGCCGGGCGGGCCAACCAGCGAAGTTGCGGTGATGCCGTGCCGCCCGTAGAGCCAGCCATCCGGGCCCCAGGCGAGACCGTTGACGATGTTGTGGCCGGCGTCGCGCGTCCAGCCCTCGAGCTTCACCTCGGGCGGGCCGTCCGGCACATCATCGCCGTCCTTGTCGGGCAGGAAGAGCAAGTCCGGTGCGCACAGAGCCCACACGCCGCCGAAGCCAAGGGTCAGCCCGGATAGATTGCGGGCGCCTTCCCAGAAGATCTTGCGCTTGTCGAAGCGGCCGTCGTTGTCGGTATCCTCGAAGATGACGATGCGGTCGCGCGTGGGCTGATCGGGCCAGGCTTTGCCGCCGCCGCCGCCCGTGTAGGTGTAGCATTCGGCCACCCAGAGCCGGCCGCGGTCGTCGAGCGTCATGGCGATGGGCTGCCGCACATCGGGCTCACCCGCAAAGAGGCTGACGTGAAAGCCCTCGGGGACCGTGATCTTCTTCCACGCTTCCTCGGGCGTGGGGGGCACGTCCTTCGGATTCTGCGTGTTGATTATCGGCGGGAAGGGCTCCTTCTTCGGGGGATCGGCGGCCCCGCTCCACAGGGCGGCTATGAAGGAAGAAATCAGCACGAGCGAAGCAATGACGGCACGCATGGCACCAAGGGGATTCGAGGTAGGGGTAGGTCCGTTTGGCCCATCATGGCCGTGCGCGTGGCGGTTGTCAAATCCCGCCGCAAAAGAGTGGGCTGCCCTCTGGCGAAGCTGGGCAGACCTCGCGGGTGCGTGGAGCAGAGAATCTGGGCGGGATCAAGTATCGGCGGCGGGCTGCCGATCTTGGAGGATGCACCATCGAAGTTGCCCGCTCTGCCTGCGCCCCCAAACTTCCCCGCATCCGCAAACCTTGTGAGGCTTACCATGCCCCTGTCCCGGCGCGAACTGTTGCAGAGCGTGGCCTTCCAGGCCGTGGCCACTCCTCTGGTGATGGCCAGGTTGAAGCAAGGGGCCGACACCGCCTGGGTGGAGGGCAAGATGAGCGGCGCGGAAGCCCTCGTCGAGACGTTGCTGCGCGAAGGCACCGAATGGGTCTTCGGCATTCCCGGCGCGCAGAATAACGAGCTGTGGGACACGATGAAGACGCGCGGGCTGGGCTACGTGCTGGTCACGCACGAGTTTTCCGCGTCGACCATGGCCGACGGCTACGCTCGCGCCACGGGCAAGCCGGGCGTGCTGTGCGTGGTTCCCGGCCCGGGGCTGACCAACTCGCTGAGCGGCATTGGCGAGGCGTTGCTCGATAGCATTCCGCTCGTGGCGATCGTCACCGACGTGGCCCGGGGCAAGAAATACAAGCCGTTCCAGGTGCATGAGCTGCCCGAGATCGAGATCATGAAGCCCCTGATGAAGGGGGTCTTCGTGCCCCAGTCGGCGGCCGAGATCCCGATGGCGGTGCGGCAAGCATTCGACTGTGCGAAGAGCGGCGAGCCCGGGCCGGCGGCCGTGGTCATCTCGTATCCGCTCTTCATCGAGAAGCACCACTACAACGACGGCCCGCTGGAGCCGTGCGGCGAGCCCTTCGATTTCGACGCGTTCGACCACGCCCTCGGCCTCCTGGCCAACCCCAAGACGCGCGTGGGCATCTATGCCGGCCTGGGCTGCATGGATTACTCGTGCCAGCTCGTGCAAGTCGCCGAGATGTTGCAGGCGCCGGTGGCCACCAGCGTCTCGGGTAAGGGCGTGATCCCCGAAGATCACCCGCTCGCGGTCGGCTGGGGCTACGGCCCGCAAGGGACCGTCACCGCCGAGACGGTCTTCAAGAAGGATGTCGATCTGGTGCTGGCCATCGGCGTCCGCTTCAGCGAAGTCTCCACCGGCTTCTACAGCATCCCCGACAAGAAGCCGATGATCCAGGTGGACATCAATCCGCACAATCTGTGCGCCGTGGCCACGAAGGCGCTGTGCGTGAACGCCGATGCGGGCATGTTCCTCTTGCAGCTTCAAGGGCACGCCGATATCTTGCAGCGGCCCCACAACGGCAAGCTGCAGGCGCACATTGCTTCGCTGAAAGCGAAAGAGCTGGCGGCGAACCACAAGATCTACGGCAAGCATGCGGTCGACGCGATGGCGTTCGTGCTGGCCCTGCGCAAGGCGATGTGCCCGGATGCCTTGCTCTATGTCGACGTGACGACCACCGAGCATTTCGCGGCCGAGGCGTTCACGGTGTATCAGCCGCGCACCTACTTCAACCCGACCGACAACCAGTCGATGGGCTGGTCGATCCCGGCGTCGATCGGCGGGCAGCGCGCCTTCCCGGGCCGGCAGGTCGCCACCATCACCGGCGACGGCTGCTTCTTGATGTCGGCGATGGAGATCAGCACGGCGGCCCGCGAGCACTTGCCGGTCAAGTTCTTCGTGATGGCCGACAGCGCCTATTACATCATGCAGAGGCTGCAAAAAGCCGCCTTCAAGCGGACCACCGCCACCTTCCTGGCCCCGATCGACTACGCCGGCATGGCGCATGGGCTGGGGGTGGCGTACAACGAGATCTGCGTGAACGAGAACCTCGAGGCGGGCATCCAGACGGCCCTGTGTCATCCTGGCCCGGTGCTGACGCGTGTCATCACCGATTACGATGATCGGCCCATTCGCTGGATCGAAGCCACCAAGGACCAGTTCATCGACGAGCTGTCGGCGGCGCAGAAGATCCACTTCCTGGCTCGCCTGGGGGCCCGCGGCGTCAGGGTCAAGAAGACGAAGAGCGAGAACGATTGATTCTCACTGGGCATAGAACATGGTGCCCAGCAGATCAGCCTGGGCCATGGGCGTGACGTGGCCGTCGCAGTAGAGGAAGTTGAGCACGCCGCTGTGGCGCGGCGGATAATGAGTGGTGTCGGCCGAGCTGCCGATGAAGGGCTCCCAGGGCCCGCGCGGGGCCGCGACCTTCGAGTTGGCGCAGCCCGGCGTGCGGCCATGATCCCAGATGACGATTACCATCGAGGTGCCATTGCCATTGGTGATATGGGCCAGGCTCATGCCGTTCGGGCCGCCCGTCACATAGTTCATGCCGTAACTGATCTGGTAACGCCGGCCCAGCGTGAGGCTGCCGGGCGTGACGTCCATGCCATTCGGACACTGAAAGATCTTGGCGTTGCCCTCGATGTAGGGCCACAGCAGAGCCCGCGCTGGATCGAAGCCCGGCCCGGGCGCATCGGTCGGCCCGACACTGTTGTCGTAAGGGGCCCACCACACTTCATTCGGCCCGGTGTAAGTCGCTGCATTCGTCAGCGTTTCGCAGTTGAGGTCGACGCCGCCGTTCCAGTCCGGGCACTGCCGATAGCGGGGCAGCACATCGAAGACGCCGTGATAGTTGTGCAGGGCAAGCCCGATCTGGTGCAAGTTGTTCGAACAGGACATGCGATTGGCGGCCTCGCGCACCTTCTGCACGGCGGGCAAGAGCAGCCCGATCAAGACGCCGATGATGGTATGCGGCAGGCAGGGGAGCGAGTCATTTGGCGGTCCTTTCCGGTCTGCCAGGATCCTATGAGCAAGGCGCGGGCAATGCAACCAGCTTTCACATCGATCAGCTCTCATCGATCAGCCTCAACCGGGGCGCAGACTTGGAACGCCTGATTCCTTCCGGTATAAAGATCTTTCAGCGTCTGGTCGCAAGGCGAATTCCCTCGCTGGGGTTAACCAACCAATCGCTGACCGCTATGGTTGCTGATTGCTGACCGCTGATTGCCGAAAGCTATTCATGAGCGAAGATCCCAAAGGTACGTTTGCCTTCGTCAGCCTGGGCTGCCCGAAGAACCTGGTCGACTCCGAGCGCATGCTCGGCAAGCTGGCCCAGGACGGCTACGCCCTCACTCCCGACGCCGACGGCGCCGATGTCGTGGTGGTCAACACCTGCGGCTTCATCGAGCCTGCCCGGCAAGAATCGCTGGCCGTGATCCGCGAGATGCTCGAGCTCAAGAAGCAGGGCCGCGTCGGTTCGGTCGTGGTCGCGGGCTGTCTCGCCGAACGCAAAGGAGAAGAACTGCTCCAGGAAGTGCCCGAGGTCGATCAGCTGGTCGGGGTCTTTGGCCGCGAAGAGATCGGGCTGGCCGTCGATCGCGCCGTGGCCAGCAAGCAAGAGCAGCGGACCATTTTTCGCCCGGCGCCGGTGCGGGCCCTGGAAGACACGGCCCGCCTGCGGATCACGCCGCGGCACTACGCCTATTTAAAAATCTCCGAAGGCTGCGATCGCCTGTGTACCTTCTGTGCCATCCCTGGCATGCGTGGCAAGCACGTCACCAAGCCGATGGAGGAAGTAATTCGCGAAGCCAAGGAGCTGGCGGCCGACGGCGTCCGCGAGCTGATCATCATCGGGCAAGATACCACCTACTACGGCCTCGACCTGTACCAGCAGCCCCGGCTGGCCGAGCTCTTGCGCGAGCTGGAGAAGGTGAAGGGCATCGACTGGATCCGCCTGCTCTACGCCTACCCGATGTACGTGAGCGACGAGCTGGTGGCGACGATGGCCGGGTCGAAGAAGATCCTGCCCTATATCGACATGCCGCTCCAGCACATCAACGATCGCGTGCTCAAGCGGATGCAGCGGCGCGTGAATCGCACCGAGACTGAAGAGTTGCTGGGCCGCATGCGTACGGCCATCCCCGAACTGGTGCTGCGGACCACCTTCATCGTCGGTTTCCCCGGCGAGACGGAGGCCGAGTTCGATGAGCTGGTCGACTTCGTCCAGGAGACAGGCTTCGAGCGTGTGGGCGTTTTCCCGTATTCCTACGAGCCGGGCACACCGAGCGTGAAGCTCGACGGGCACCTGCCCGAGGAAGTGAAGGAAGAACGCCGTGATCGCCTGATGGCGGCCCAGCAGGAGCGAGCGTTCGAGTGGAGCGCGGCCCAGGTGGGCAAGGAAATGCAGGTGATCATCGACGGCCCGGATCCGGAGATTCCGAACCACAGTTTGGCCCGCAGCCACGCCGATGCGCCGGACATCGATGGCCTGGTGCGCGTAAAAGGCAAAGGGCTACAACCTGGCGACCTGGTCCGGGTAAAGATCATGGGCGCCGACGGCTACGACCTGGCAGCCCGGCTGCTGAAGAAATAGAACTCAAGAGGTCAGGCCTCCCAGGAATGGAGATACGACCCCGCCGCGCATCATTTGGCCCGGGCTATGGGCCGCAATCTCTTCTTCCTTGCGGTTGTGCGGCC
>JBFWSD010000229.1:0-8208 GCA_050248575.1 Gemmataceae bacterium | reverse complement strand
CATCAATTCAATCAACGTGACCGCTGGATGCTAAAGAAACGCCTTCCGGCAGTCATGATTGTTGGAACGGTTCTGGCTAGCTGCTAGCACCCCGTTCCCAGGCGTCCGAAACCCGTGCTCACCCGCTGAGCGCGGGCGTCGTCGCCTTAACGTCGGCCTCCGCGCGGTGCGGGGGCGGTCTGTGTACCCACACACGATCGCCCCCGTGCATGGGGGCGGTCTCTTCGGAGGTCGAACCCATGAATCTGACTACACTTCACAATCGATTTCTCTCGATCGTCCCGCTCATCGAACGCATCGCCCGTCACAAGCTCCGTCACATCATCGACCACGACACCCGCGCTGACGCCGTCGCCGAGGTGGTCGCCGTGTGTTGGCAGTGGTTTCAGCGGCTTGCTGAGAAGGGCAAGGATGCCACGCGCTTCTCGGCGCGGCTCGCCTATCTCGCCACGCGCTTCGTAGCCTGCGGGAGGCGCGTCTGGGGGAGCGAGAGCCTGCGCGATCCCCTGTCCCCGCGTGCCCGACGGCGCGCCGGCTTCCGGCTTCAGCAACTGCAAGAGCACGGCAACTACGATGATCCCACGTGGCAGGAGGCCTTGATTGACAACACGCAGACGCCGGTGCCCGACCAGGCTGCCTTTCGCCAGGACTTTCCCAGGTGGCTTCGCCGACTGGGCCGGAGGAATCGCCGGGTCGCCGAGAAGATGCTGCTGGGCGAACGGACGATGGACCTGTCGCGGAAGTTTGGGCTGACGCAGGGCCGCGTCAGCCAGCTGAGGCGCGAGTTCGAAGCCGACTGGCGGCAATTCCATGGAGAGGGGGCGGCGGCGAAGCAGGAGGCGGTGGCCGCGTGAAGGATGGTGGGCGGAGGGCGGCTACAGTCGGGCCGCCCTCCACCCGAATTCTTGTTATCGACAACAAGAACTTCGTCACTTGCAATCCAATCGGTATTTGCACATCACGGTGAGGTGGATCGGGAGGCCTTCACGGACGGGGAGTTTCAAGCTGGCGATCTTGCCGAACGTCGATGACAATGACCACGGCGATGGCGGCCAAGCATGTTGAACCCGGACTTTGACGGGAAGGCCTCCTCGACCTAGTACAGCCGCGGAGATCAGAAATGAGAAACCTCTTCCCCACTGGCCGTCAGGTCTTCTTCTACAGCGCCGGGCTGTGCGTCTGCCTCGCCAGCGGCGCTATGGGCGTGCCGTTGCCAGAGAAGGCCATACCGCAGAATGCGGAGGTCTTGCACAGCGAAAAGAGCACTCTTGGCACCATCAAGGTGAAACGCTGGCCGGCCTGGGTCCGCGTCGAGCACTTTGGCGCCACCGAGCGATTCGAATATCAACTGATCTACGAGGGTACCCTGCACGACGTGCAGTTCCGGCACTCCGTCCGTTTCGAGGTTGCCTGCTTGTTGCCGCCACTGAGCCCCGATATTCCGCTGGCAACAGCCTGCAAGCTGAAGCTGGGCCGCGACGTCTTCCTGGTGCCTGGACGGCTGGAACCGGCTGGCTACTACACACGTGTCGGCCCCCTGGGGAGGATCTTCGAGGCGCTGCGGCCTGCGAAGGACGAGCACGTCGCCTGCATCGGCCTGGGTGCCGGCACCACGGCGTGCTATGCCCGGGCCGGTCAGACCTTCACCTACTACGAGGCCGATCCGGCCCTGGTCAATGTGACGCGCAAGTGGTTCACTTACCTGCGCGACTGCCAGGGCAAGACGGAGATCGTGGTCGGCGCGCCCCGTACCAAGCTCGCTGAGGCCGCCGACAAGAAGTTCCGCCTCATCATTGTCAATCCGGTCGGCGCCGAGTTCACGCCGGTGAACCTGCTCACCCGCGAAGCCGTGCAGCTCTACTTCCGCAAGCTGACCGACAACGGAGTGGTGGCCCTGCACATCTCGCATCGGCACCTGAACCAGGCGCCGGTGCTGGGCAATATCGCGAAGGACCAGGGCCTGGTGGCCGCTCACATCGTCCACAGCCCCGACGATCTGGAGGACCCGATTCAGTTGTTCTCCGAATGGGTCGTCCTGGCCAGGAAGAAGGAACACCTCGCCCCACTCCTCAAGGGCAAGGAATGCCAAGTCCTCCACGCCGACCCCAAGTTCCCACTCTGGACCGACAAGTTCGCTGACACCAAGGCGGTCCGCAAGGAAGAGTCCAAGGACTGATCCGATGCAAGAAGAGCACGTGGGTTCACCTACTTGGTCAAAATCCCTGCTGGGCACACATTAGAGCGCCCAGTATGCGTCTTGTTCACGCTGTAAGTGTAGGGAGCCCCGAGCGGACTCGACGAGCGCTGTGAATCGCCTGTGTCGATCCAGAGTCCTCAACGGCAGGAGCTTCCGCAATCTTTCGCGCTGAGATAGGCTGATCGCGGAGGAAGGAATGGCACAAGTCAGTTTGCCCTGGCGGCAGGCCGAATCAGGAAACGTGCCTGCCGTGTGCATGGTCTGCGGGGACCCCGCCACCCGAGTGCGGTTCGATCCGATCGCCAGCCCAAAAGGCATCGTGCCCGTACCCATTCAGGGGATGTTGACGCCGTATTGCGACATGCATGAGCGTGCCGCGCGGCGGCCGTTCCTGATCAAGAGCGCCGGCGCCGTTGTTCTTGGCTTGCTGATTGCTGCAATCTTCCTGTGGCTGCCCGAATCAGAAAGAGCTCAAGAGATCTACATCCGGGGCAATTGGAAATGGTGGCTTCCTCTCGGTGGGGCCGTCGCCATTGCGACTTTCGTACTTTCGAAGTTAGCTGCCCGGGACTGTCTTGAATGGCATAGCGACGGCGAGAAGACGGTCCTGGTTCGCGGTGTCAGCCCGAAGTTCGTCGACGCCTTGCATGCTCACAATGGCCCGGGGGCGGCTGACTTGCTGGCCAGCCCCGAAGAGCCACGTTGCCGACTATGGGTGGATTTTGCGCAGCTAGTACGCGGCCTGCCGCCCGCGTGCGTACGTTGCGGTGCACCTGCCACCACCACCATTCCCAAGTACTTGCGAATGAGTCAGGTCACCACCGGAAGGATTGGTCCCGACCTTGCCAATTACATGACCGCGAACCAGGTGCTGGTACGTTTTCCGCTGTGCGACGCTCATCATGGTCATTTCGGCTGGAAAACTCTGATGTTGTGCGTATTGCTGCCACTGGCGCCGCTCTTCCTTTTCACGGGCTGTGCTATCGGCCTGAAGATCTCGATGATGGGGGGATTCGTTGTCGCCGGGATGTTCTTGCTCACCTGGCTTGCCGTTTTCTACTTCATCGATAAATGGTTCGTTCACGCGGGGCTGGTTGGCTACGGCTTTCTCATTCTTCATCAAGTATCCTGGCGCTTCGTGAAGGCGCTGCGGCAGTCGGAGCCTCACTCCCCTTCTCAACCTGAGATTCCGATGCTGGAACTGGCCGGGACTCTGCCCGAAGTTTCGCCACCCCAGTCTCACCAACTCGCGGAGTCTCTGCCGATGGTCATTCCGGTAGAAGGCAAGACGTCACCTCCTGCGCCACTGCCTACCGCGACGCAGGCAGAGCCCCCTGCGCCGCGCTCGCAAATCAGAAGCGCGTCCACAAAGCCGGAAACGACGCCGTTCGACCCACCCCGTAGCCTGCAGTCAGCGGTATTCGACCCACCTGCCGACTGGATTTCTTCCACTCCTCCTACCCGTCTGCCGAGGCCGGGCCTGCGCCGGCCGCTCGTCTACTGGGGCGCGGCCGTCGCCGCCTTCCTCGTGTGCGTCTGTGTAGGGGTGGGGTTTTGGTTTCATGGAAGCAATACCCCTCCCGACCCCCCGGTGGAGCAGACCCAGCCCAAGCTCTTGCCTGGCTTGGTCGCCGAGTTCTATGCGGGAGAAAACCTCAATCGCAAGGTCGCTACTCGAATTGACACCCGGATCGATTTCGATTGGGGCTGGGACCCCCCAGCACCGAAAGTGCCGCGCGACCACTTTAGCGCAAGCTGGAAGGGCTACTTGAAGCCACCGCGACCCGGCCGGTATGCGCTGATCACCGAAAGCGATGACGGCATCCGTCTCTACCTCAATGGAAAGTTGCTCATCGACCACTGGACGCCGAACAGCGCGGCCGGCACACAGTCTGCCATCGTTGAACTGACGGACCGGCCACACCAGCTTCGAATTGACTATGTCGAGGGGGCGGGCTTTGCCGTCGTCCGGTTTCTCTGGAAGAAACCAGGCATGTTTAACCCGGAGATCGTGCCGCCGAGCGCCTTGCTTCACGATCCGGCAACAAGTGCGTCTGACCCAAGTCCGAAGAATTGACTCTGTTCCAGCACATGGGGCGAAGCTATCACCGACTCGACGCGCCAATTTTCAGCAGGCTGGTGTGAACGGGAGAGGACGAACTCCGCCAGTTCGAGACTGAGGCTTACGTCATGAGGACTCGGGGGAGACATGAGCGAGGAAGAGTTGTTCTTGGCGGCGATTCCCCACGCCTGCACCACTCGTCCACAAACTGTCCATCTTCAGAGCTGACTCTTGATGTCCGGATCGGTGATCTTCTTGTCCTCGGCCAGCAAGAGGGCCTTGCTCAGGATCACGGACAGCATCGAGTCTCCTTCGAAGGGCAAGAAGATGCGCTGATCGGTCAGAGAATCCCGCTGCGGCACGATGCAGAGATACTGGTCATTGGGCGACATGAGGATGTGACCGCTGCCGAGGTGAATCTTGTAGGAATGGAGCTCACCGCGCACGGTCAGGAAACGCTCGGTCAGCTTGCAGCGTGCGGCGATGCCGAGCCTTGGAATGATCCGTTCCAGGATGGTACGTCGCGTCTCTCCCGAGGCCCTCAGCGCCCCGAACGAGTAGTCGTGCCAGTAGTCGCGGAAGTAGCCGTTCGGCCCGCCATCGGCCCAATCGGGATTGTTGCCAACACTGGCGACGCTGACAAAGAGATCCACGTCGCGCAGGATCTCGCAAAAAACCAGTGGGGGAACCTCTGAAAGGGGTAAAGGTGTGTCATTGTCCCTGGCCGCCAGGGGATAGAAGCGCACCTGGTCCGTGGCAACGTACGTGTAACCTGTCTGAAAATCGTCGCCCGCACCCGAGATCCAGAACTCGGCACGCAGCCCCCAGCGTCTGAGTCGCCGCTCGGCACGTTTGTGAGCGCCGCCGTCCCAGGGGCCAACCAGGTCCGACTTCCAGCCGCGTGCCTTGGCGAGTTGACGGAACTGAGCCTGACGGACGATGTGCGCGGCAAACCGGTTCGAATACGTGCTCGTGCGGCGTTCGGCGTCGGTGAGCTTGTAGATCTCGCGATGTGCTTGCTTGAAGGGCTGCGTGACGTCATCGGCTTCGAGCCGTTCGCGCCAGGACAGCACTTCATCGGCCGAGGCATCGAGCGGATGCCAGAGCGAAACGGTGCCGCTCTTCGACACGTTCACCTTCTGACCGTCCTGACCGATGAGACCACCCTTCCGCCAGCAAACCAGGCGCGTCTGCTTGCTGTCGGCAAAGCACCAGATCAGTTTGCGGCCCAGCACGCCCGCGACAGGATGTTCGATCAGATGCTTGCGCCATGGCTCGAGCTGCCACTTGCGCTGGCTGAGAAAAGATGCCTCCAGGCGGCCCGAGAGTCCCGAAAGGGCCTCGCGCACTCCTTTCACGGTGGCCTTGAGCGTCTCCACGTCCTCGCCCTGGTCGCGTTTGACGGCGGCCGGAACCGACTTGACCGGCTTACCTGCCTTCGACCATTCGAGCTGCACCGCACGGCCCTTGGTGATGCTCAGCTCGGCGCGGACGTCACCGAAGTCACGGGTGAGCTTGCCGAACTCGGTGAAGTCGAAGGTCGGCAAGCCATCATCGCCTAGCTCGTCGCGGTCGACCCCGATCTTCTCGGCCAGTTCGGTCAGTGCCGTCTCGATATAAGCTTGCTGCGACTCGAAGCGAACCACCTGCGACAACGCGACGAGGGCCGATGCGCTGGCACCTGTTGCCATCTGAAAGAGGATGGCGATACTGGCGTCCGCCAGCCCCGACTTGTTGGCGTAGAAGAACCTGGCAGCGTGCTGGATGGCAGGAGCCAGCTTGTCATCGGCGAGGTCAACGCACAGCCACAGCAGCCCGCGCAGCAGTTCCCGGTTGAGCGAGTGACGCGACAGCATTCCTGGCTTCGAGCCAGGCACGGCGTGCAGCCAGCGTTGCAGGTGCTGGGCAACGACATCCCGTCGCAAAGTTTTGACGTGCTTCGCCATGTTCCGTCGCCAGGCAACGGCAGGCACCCGTGCAAGCTGTGCTTTGCGGCAATCTTCCCAGAGTTCCTCCTGGTCTGGTTCCTCATCGATTTCCGCTTCCGGGTCAGGGACGTGTCTTGCGATCGCCGCCACCATCGCGTCCGTCTTGATCTCGACGTTCCAGTCCTGGTCTGTTGCCGTCAAGGTAGCAGGCAGAGGTCCGGGCGGTTCCGGCTGTATCCGCGCGGCGTCACCGAGGAACGTTTCCCACTTGTCGCGCGCCGCTGGCTTCAGTGTGTCGAGCCAGCTCCGCAAGTCGTCGGCCCAGCCCTCGTCGGGATGAAGCCGCGAAGAGGTCCGATCGTCGCAGAGCTGATCGATCAGCGTGCCGAGCTTGCTAGCGGTCTTCTGCTTCTCCTTGTCGACCTTGGCCAAGCGTTTGCGGAGCGTCAACAGTTCCTTGCGCTCTGGCAGAGACAATGTCTCGGTCACCGTGATCCTCTGGATGGCGGCGAGGATTCCCGGCACCACCTTCAGCAATTCGTCGAGCGCCGCCGCATCCTTCGCCGTCCTGATGAGCAGGGGGACGTGTTTCTTCTCAAGGGCGACACTGGAGCGCAATTCACCGGCAAGCAAGTCCGCAAAAACGGTGGTGATCTCGTCCTTCTCCTTGTGGCAAGCATTTAGAGCGGTGAGAGTTGACAGTGTCAGTCTCAAGAAGCGGTCCGGAAAGATGCGCCAATGACAGTAGGCGTCGCCCAGTTCTGTGTCCGAATATGCGCGAGGCCTCTTGCCGCTCATCTGCTTGACGAGCTTGGCAATGAACGTCAGCTCCTCGGCGTAGTCGGTGCGAAACGACTCATCCAGGTATTTGAACCACTTTTCAGAAATGAGAGGCGACCTTGAGTGCAGGTTAGACTCACCCGAGGATAACCCGCAAGTCATCAGCCCGCATCACATTTCGAAGGAGGATTGCATGTCCCATCTTGTGACGTTGAAAGCCCGATTCCAGGACGTGGCGGCCGTCGAGGCCGCCTGTCGCCGTCTCAATCTGCCGGCGCCCGTGAAGGGCACGGCCCGCATCTACAGCACCGAGGCCACCGGCCTGATCGTCCAGTTCCCGGGCTGGACCTTCCCCGCCGTCATCGACGTGACTTCCGGGACCGTGGCCTACGATAACTTCAACGGGAACTGGGGCGCGGACGTCGAGATTCAGAAGTTCATGCAGATGTATGCGGTCGAGGCCGCCAAGATCGAGGCGCGACGCAAGGGGCACACCTGCTCCGAGCAGCTCCTGGCCGACGGCTCCATCAAGCTCGCGATCGAGGTCTCGTAGTTCACGCCGACCCGTCTGCCTCTCCCCAGCAACTCTCACGTGAGGACATCCCCATGAGGATCATCGAGGTCGTGGTGCGCCCCAACGGCGAGACCACGGTGCAGACGCGCGGTTTCGCGGGCAGCGATTGTGTCCAGGCCAGCAAGTTTCTTGAGAACGCCCTGGGAACGGTCGTCAACGACGTCAAGACGGCCGAGTTCTACGGCACGAACTCTCAACAGCAGGAGATCGAGCAGTGACGAGACGAAACATCCTCAGACCACCGCGCCCGACCGTGGCGGATGCCCGGCAAGCCCGCCGCCGCCAGCGGCTGCAGGTCGATCTCGACCGGGCCCTGGCCGCACTCGCCCGCTGGCAGACTCGCCTGCGCCGGGCCTTCAACGCGGTCGAAAAACATCAACGTCAGGTGGCCCGCTTGAACAAGCAGATAACAGCCATCAGCCGCAACGGAACCGCTCCGTGAACTCGTTCGTCAAACTGGCCAGGTGGCTGTTGAGGAGTCCCAGCACCTTGGCCCGGATATGCGTCGGCACACTGCCGTAGAAGGCGTGGGCCATACCGCCCGTGATGCAGGCGAGCGTGTCGCTGTCGCCGCCCAGCGAGATCGCCTTGCGGATGGCATCCTCGAAGTCCGTGGATTCCAGGAAGGCCAGGATGGCGGGCGGTACCGTCCCCTGGCACGACACGT
>JBFWSD010000228.1:0-8208 GCA_050248575.1 Gemmataceae bacterium | reverse complement strand
GCGATATTGAATGGGGCATCTCCGCGGGCAAGATCTATCTCTTGCAGGCGCGGGCCATCAAGGCCAGGGCCGCCGCACCCGATCAGGCCGAACGCGAGCAGGTCCGCCAGGAAGAGATGGCAGCCCTCCAGGCGCGTGCCGAGCCCACGGGCACCGTGTGGAGCCGTTACAACCTGTCCGAAATCTTGCCCGAGCCGACGCCGATGACCTGGGCCATCGTTCGCCGCTTCATGTCCGTGGCAGGCGGCTTCGGGCAGATGTACATCGATCTTGGCTTCGACCCGGATCCCACGCTGGGGGAAGAAGGGGTCTTCGATCTGGTGTGTGGCCGCCCTTATTACAACCTCAGCCGCGAACCGCGCATGCTCTATCGCCGCGCCCCGCTCGAGCATCCTTTCGCCAAGCTGAAGCAAGAACCGCACAAGGCGATCTATCCCCAGCCCGTGCCGAACCCGGGCAAGATGGGGATCGGCAAGTTCTTGCTGTGGCTGCCCGTGGTGGCGTGGCAAATGATGCGGACCGTATCGCGCTGCCGCCGCCTCACCAGCTCGTTCCACAAGGAACTGCGCGAACAGATCATTCCGGCGTTTTCTGCCGAGGTGGCCGAGGAAAACAAGGTCGATCTCGGCAAGCTCAGCGACAAGGAGTTGCTTGACCGCCTCGAACGCTGGCAGAAGCGGACACTGGTTGACTTTGCCCGGCATAGCTTGAAGCCGACGGCCCTGGCCGGGCAAGCAATGGGCAAGCTGGAGCAAGTCCTGTCCCGTTCGCTTCCGCCCGAGCGGGCTCGCGCCGCCCTGGGCGAGCTGGTCATGGGAGTGCATCCCGACGCTGATGCCGACTTGCCGGCGGCGATTCGCGACCTCTCGGCGGGCAAGATCGACCAGGCTGCGTTCCTCGAACGCTTCGGTCATCGAGGCAGCCTGGAGATGGAGCTGGCGCAGCCGCGCTGGAGCGAGCAGCCCGAGTCCATCGAGCCCCTGCTGCATTCGGAGGGTTCGGCTGCCGCCGACAAGGCAACCGAGAAGTGCGACCTGGAAACCGCGTGGCAGCGAGTAGCTGACGAGGCCAAGATTGCCGGCCCGCTCCGGCCCGGGCTGCTCAAAGAACTGCAATCGCTGCACACGTTTCTGGCCCTGCGCGAGACAGGCAAGCATTACCTGATGCAGGGCTATGCTCTCTTGCGGCGGATCCTGGTCGAGCTGGATCGCCGTCACGGGCTCGACGGCGGTATCTTCTACCTGACGCCGGCAGAGTTACCCCGCTTGATTGGGGGCGAAGACTTCAAGTCAGAGATCGCCAAGCGCCGCCGCCGCCGCGAGCTGGTGCTGTCGCTCGAAGCGCCGCAGGTGATCTTCAGCGACGACCTGGAGGCGATCGGGCGGCCCGCTACCTTGCAGGGCTCGGAACGCTTACAGGGTACGCCCCTTTCAGCCGGCGTGGCCGAGGGGCAGGCCCTGGTCTTGCTGGAGCCGACGAGCGAGTCGTTGCCCGCCGAGCCGTTCATTCTGGTATGTCCGTCGACCGATCCGGCCTGGTTGCCCCTGTTCGTGCGGGCCAGCGGGCTGATCATGGAAACGGGGGGGGTCTTGTCGCACGGGGCGATCGTGGCCCGCGAGTTTGGCCTGCCCGCGGTGGCCGGCATCCCCGATGTGCATCGCCGCATCCGCAGCGGGCAAAAACTTCACCTCGACGGCGCCACCGGCGTGGTCACGCTGGTGGACTGATCAACCGCACGAACAGATTTCGGTTGTCGATCCCGTTAGCCGGTTGGTCTTTGTGTCCATGACGTTCAGGAATGCCTATAATCTCGTATTGCTTCCTCCAACTCCAACAGATCGGTCCGCGCATCCATGCCTACGAAAGAAGAACTCCGCCTGCAGGAAATTCCGGAAGGTGACGACCTCGGCAGCTGGCGCCGGTGGGGGCCGTATCTCAGCGACCGCTCCTGGGGCACTGTCCGCGAGGACTATTCCGCGAGTGGCGACGCCTGGGGCCACTTGCCCCACGACCTGGCCCGCTCGAAGGCGTACCGCTGGGGCGAGGATGGCATCGCTGGCATCTGCGATCGTTACCAGCTGCTCTGCTTCGCGCCCGCCTTCTGGAACGGCAAGGATCCGATCCTCAAGGAACGGTTGTTCGGCGTTGTCCCCAGCGAGGGCAACCACGGCGAGGACGTCAAGGAATACTACTTCCACCTCGACAACACGCCGACACACTCGTACATGAAGTTCCTGTACAAGTACCCGCAGGCGGCCTATCCCTATGGCTGGCTGGTGCACGAGAACATGGCCCGCCACGGGCAGGGCTTCGAGTTCGAGTTGCTTGATACCGGGGTCTTCGAAGAAGACCGCTACTTCGACATCTTCATCGAATACGCCAAGTCGACCACTGAAGAGATCTGCATCCGCATCGAGGCGTTCAATCGCGGGCCGGAACCTGCGCCGCTGCACATCTTGCCCCACCTGTGGTTCCGCAACACCTGGAGCTGGAGTCCGTTTCCGCAGCCCGAGCCTTGCGTGCATCCTGGGCCCGACGGGCATGGCTTCATCAGCCTGGTGACCGACGATTCGATGGTGCAGACGCTGGCGAACATTCCCGTGTTCTACCGACTGGGGCCGCGCACGCTCTATGGCCCGCCGGGCGGCCGTCTGCTCTTCACCGATAACGAAACCAACGCAGCGCGGGTCTTTGGCCCGGGACAGATCAGCCGCAAGCCGCACGTCAAGGACGCGTTTCATCGCTACGTCATCAACGGCGAAGACTGCATCAACCTGGAAGAGACCGGCACCAAGGCGACCCTGCACTATGTGTTCGAAGCGGTGCCGCCGGGCCGCTCGGTCGTCTTGCACCTGCGGCTCTCGGATCAGATCAACCTGCCTACGCCGCTGGCCGACGTGGACGCCATCGTTGCCCAGCGGCGCAGCGAGGCCGACGAGTTCTACCGCCACATCCATCCAAAAAACGCCACCGAGGACGAATGCCGCGTGCAAAGGCAAGCCCTGGCCGGGCTGTTCTGGACCAAGCAGAACTACCTGTTCGACGTGCATGAGTGGCTGGATGGTGACTTCCCCGACCTGCCGCCGCCCGCGGCACGCTACCAGATCCGCAACCAGCACTGGCTGCATCTCAACTCGATGCGCGTCATGACCATGCCCGACAAGTGGGAGTATCCCTGGTTCGCGGCCTGGGATCTGGCGTTTCACTGCGCGGTGTTTGCCCTGGCCGATCCCAACTATGCCAAGGAACAGCTCTGGGTCTTGCTCTTCGAGCAATTCCAGCACCCCAACGGGCAGATCCCCGCTTACGAATGGGAATTCTCCGACCTCAATCCGCCCGTGCACGCCTGGGCCGTCTGGCGCGTCTACAACATGGACCGCATCCGCACCGGCAAGGCCGACCGCGACTGGCTCGAGAAGTGCTACCACAAGCTGCTCATCAACTTCGCCTGGTGGATCAACAAGGTCGACCGCGAGGGCAACAACGTCTTTGAAGGGGGCTTTCTCGGCCTCGATAACATCGCCGTCGTCGATCGCAGCGTGAAGTGCAATGACGGCTCCACTCTCGAGCAATCCGACGCCACGGGCTGGATGGGCATGTTCTGCCTGAACCTGATGCGGATTGCCCTCGAGCTGGCCAAGGAGAACAAGGTCTACGAAGGGCTGGCCATCAAGTTCTTCCAGCACTACGTCTATGTGGCCGCCGCCATGAAAAACATGGGCAACCGCGACTATTCCCTCTGGGATGAACGCGACGGCTTCTTTTATGATGTACTCCGCTGGCCCAACGGCACCTTCCACAAGTTCCGCGTCCGCTCGCTGGTCGGGCTGATCCCGCTCTTCGCCGTCGAACGCCTCGAAGTGGCCTGGATGGAGCAGTTCCCGGATTTCACCAAGAACGTCCGCTGGTTCCTGAAGAATCGTCAGGACCTCATCGCCGACGTGGTGCACGACGTTGAGCAAGACGACGGACAGCTCACGCACGTGCTCACCATCGTCAATGCCGATCAGCTACGCAGGCTGCTCGAGCGTGTCTGGGACGAGAGCGAGTTCTTGTCTCCCTATGGCGTGCGCAGTCTTTCCAAGGCCCATGGCGAGCATCCCTTCGAGTTCGACGGCAGCCTGGTTGGCTACGAGCCCGCGGAAGCGGTCTCGAAGATCAAGGGGGGTAACTCCAACTGGCGCGGCCCGATCTGGTTCCCCACTTCGTTCCTGCTCATCGAATCGCTGCGCAAGCTGGGCAAGGCGTTCGGCAATACCTTCGCGATCCATCCGCCCGCGTTTCAGGGACGCTCCACCAACTTCCCCGACCTGGCGAAAGACCTGGCCGAGCGCATGATCCGCATCTTCACGCGCGACACCGCCGGGAACCGCGTGGTCTATGGCGGTACGCGCAAGTTCCAGGAAGATCCACACTGGCGCGACCTGATCCTCTTCTACGAATACTTCCACGGCGACAACGGCGCCGGGCTGGGCGCGTCGCACCAGACCGGCTGGACCGCGCTGGTAGCCTCGCTCATCGACGAGTGGCGTTCCGAGTGAACGGCCCGCTCACCAGTCCATGACCGAGCCATCGTCGGCGTCGTACTCCTCACGGCTGCGCCAGTCGTGATTGATCTTGGCAGCCACGGCTTCATCGTCGAGGACGATGCCCAGGCCCGGGCCGGTGGGCAGATCGAGGTAGCCCTTGGTCACGGTGAAGGGCTGCTTCAGGTAGCCCTCGCCAAGCGTGACCTGCTCCTGGCACAAGAAGTTGGGGATCGACGCAGCCAGCTGCACGCCCGAGGCCAGCGAGATCGGGCCAAGTGGATTGTGCGGGGCCACCGCCGCGTAATATGCTTCGGCCATCCCTGCGATCAGGCGGCATTCACTGATGCCGCCCGCATGGCACAGGTCGGGCTGCACGATCGTCGCCGCCTTTTTCTCCAGCACTTCGCGAAAGCCCCACTTGGTGAAGACACGCTCGCCGGTGGCGATCGGCAAGGCCGTGCCGCGGGCAATCTCGGCCATCACATCGTGGTTCTGGCACTGGCACGGCTCCTCGATGAACATGGGCTGATGGGGCTCGAGCGCCTTGATGAGCAACTTGGCCAGCGCCGGGCTGATCGCGCCGTGAAAGTCGATGGCCAGGTCGACATCGTCGCCGGCAATCTGCCGCAACTCGCCGAACTTGCCCGCGATGTACTTGATCTCGGCGGGCGTCTCTACATACCGGGCGGGACGTCGCTTGCGCGGCGTGCATTTGAAGGCGGTGAAGCCTTGCTTCAAGCCTTCCTTCAACCGCTCCGGCGTGCCCGCATGCGCGTAGACGCGGACCTTGTCGCGTGTCGGGCCGCCCAGCAGCTCATAGACCGGTACGCCCAGCGCCTTGCCCTTGATGTCCCACAAGGCCTGGTCGATGCCAGACAGGGCACTGGTCAAGACCGGCCCGCCCCGATAAAAGGCGTGGCGATAAATCGCCTGCCAGTGATGCTGCACGCGGCGCGGGTCCTTGCCCACCAGGTAAGGTTCGATCTCCTTGATGACGGTGGCACAGGTCTGGGCGCGTCCCTCCACGATCGGTTCGCCCAGCCCGATGATGCCGGCGTTGGTGTGCACCTTGAGGAACAGCCAGCGGGGCTGCACCAGGAAGGTCTCGAGCTTGGTGACCTTGAGGGCTTCCTTGTTGCGGACCGGCGCCTTGGGGTCGGCCTGCTCCTCGGCAGCGGTAGGGCGGCCCGCCAGCATGGCCCCGCCCGCGGACGCGAACGCGCCGGCAATGGCCGCCCGGCGGCTGATGGTTTGTCGCTTCGTCATGTCTCACCCCCTTGGAAAGCGTCAAGAAGCGCGATGGCGGTCAGTGAAAGTTGGCGAGTGCTCGGGACTCTGCCGCTCGCCAGGCGCGTTGCCCATGATACGCAGGCGCGGTGCCGCATGCTCGTTCTTCTCAGCGAAAGCCCGCTTCCCAGCGGCTGCCGTCCTGAAAGAAGATGTCGAGGTGTTTGGCGTTGAGACGGAACTGCTGGATGGCCGCCAGTATTTGGCGGGCGGCGGCTTCGTCGCCTGTGCCCTCGGGCACGCGGGCCCAGCGTTCACTTACGCGATGGCAGAATTCGAGCAGGCTGCCATCGGTGAGGGTCACCGTGGCGGCCCCGAAGTCAGCGGCAACCTCGATCGAGGCGAACGCAGCGCGCAGCAGGTCGGCGTTGGACATGTCGTTTCAAGCCGAGGCTTCGCTCGGCGCCGGAGCACGTGAAGCACGATGCCGCTCGATGAGACCTGTGTCCACCAGGCCGTCGACGAAGCTCGTTTGCGTGAAGATCTCGAGGTGCAGCGGAATGGTTGTCTTCACCCCCTCGACGCCAAACTCCACGAGAGCACGCCGCATGGTGGCGATCGCTTCCGCCCGGGTGGGGCGATGCACAATCAGCTTGGCAATCAGCGAATCGTAGTTGGGCGGCACGCGGTAGCCCTGGACCACGTGGCTGTCGAGCCGCACGCCCGGGCCGCCCGGCGGCTGCCAGCGCGACACCACTCCCGGCGAGGGCCGGAAATCGTTGGCCGGATCTTCCGCGTTGATGCGGCACTCGATCGCACAGCCCCGGTGCTCGACATCGGCCTGCGTCCAGCGCAGCTTTTCCCCTGCCGCGATGCGGATCTGTTCCTGCACCAGGTCGATGCCGGTCACGAGTTCGGTGACCGGATGTTCCACCTGGATGCGAGCATTCACCTCGATGAAGTAGTAGCGATGTTGCTTGTCGACAAGGAACTCGCAGGTGCCCGCACTGTAGTAGCCCGCCTGCCTGACCAGGCGGACGGCGGAGTTGCAGATCTCCTGACGGACTTCGTCGGGCAGGTTGGGGGCCGGCGATTCCTCGACCAGCTTCTGATGACGGCGTTGCAGCGAACAATCGCGTTCCCAGAGATGAACGACATTGCCGTGTCGGTCGCCCAGGATCTGCACCTCGACGTGGCGGGGTTGCTCGATGTACTTCTCCAGGTAAACAGAACCGTCCTTGAAGGCTTTCTCCGCTTCCTGGCGGGCCGCCTTGAAGCCGGATTGCAGCGAGACGTCGTTGCTGGCGACGCGCATGCCGCGGCCGCCGCCGCCTGCTGCCGCCTTGATGAGCACGGGATAGCCGATCTCATGCGCGAGACGGAGGGCCTCGGCGTCGCTCTGGATCAGCCCCTGGCTGCCCGGTACGACGGGCACGCCTGCTTTCTGAGCGAGCTTGCGCGCCTCGTTCTTGTTGCCCAGCAGCTTCATGGCCTCGTGCGGCGGGCCGATGAACGCGATGTTGCAATCGCGGCAAACCTCCGCGAAGTGCGGATTCTCCGAGAGGAAGCCGTAGCCCGGATGAATCGCCTCCACGTCGGCGATCTCGGCCGCACTGATCAGGTTCGAGATCTTCAAATAGCTTTCGCTGGAGACGGCCGGACCAATGCAAATGGCCCGGTCGGCCAGGGCCAGGTACGGCGCGTCGCGATCCGCCTCGCTATACACCACCACGACCTCGATGCCGAGATCGCGGCAGGCCCTGACGATGCGGAGTGCGATCTCGCCTCGATTCGCGACCAGGATGCGCTGGAACATGGAAGCCCGCTGTGGGTTGCGTTGACGTAATCCGTTGGGATTGAGATAGGGAAAAATGGCCCTCAGGCAACACAGGGGCGAAAGCGAGTGCTGGCCGATTGAATCGCACCGGGCCCGCGGTCATACTGACCACTGCTTCTTTGTGGGGAGAACGTCAGAGATGAACAAGCTGGGCTGCATCCTGGTCGCCTTGGTACTTCTTATTCCCGGCGTGGTCGCGGCGGCGGAACAGCCTCCGCGCACCTTCGTACTTGTCGTGGGTGTGAACGGCTCGGCAGACAAGAGCTTCGCGCCACGCAAGTTCGCCGAACAAGACGCCCGCAACCTGTTCGAGGTGTTCAACGACCCCAGACGGCAGCCCCTGAAGACCGAAGCTCGCCTGCTGCTGGGCAAGGCTGACGATCCTGCCGGGCTGGCCACGCGCGCGAACATCTTGAAGAATCTGAACTGGCTAGTGGATGAAGCCGCCGCCGACGACCAGGTGATCGTGGTCCTGCTCGGCCGAGCCGCACCGCTGGCGGGCCGCACTTGCTACATCACGGCGAATGCTGCCTACGAGAAACTCGCCGACACCGGGCTGACCTTGCAGGAGATGACCAGGGCACTCGAGAAGCTGGCCAGCCGCCACGTCTGTTT
>JBFWSD010000227.1:0-8219 GCA_050248575.1 Gemmataceae bacterium | reverse complement strand
CCCAGCAGAAGAAGAGCGAGCAGGCCGTTGCGCAAAACCAGCAACTGGCTGCCGAACGCGACGAGGCACGGGCCCAGCTGCAAAAAATCGACCCCGAACAGATCGCCAAGCTGCGCCAGCAAAATACGCAGCAGAAGCAGCTCATCGCCGAGCTGCGTTCCGCCCAGCAGCAGCTGGGCGAGCAGCACAAGCAACAGGTCGAGCAGCTGATGGCCGAGCGCGACGAGGCCCTGAACCGCGTGCCGGAGCCCGCCGCCAAGCCGGAAAACTGGGAACAGCAAGAGGCCGAGTTCGCCGGGCTGCGGCAGCAGCTCAAGGAGGAGAAGACCAGGCTGGCCGAGGATGCCAAGAATCAGCATCGCCGCGAGAGCGAGCTGCGCCGCCAGTTCGACGAGGGCAAGCAAGCCCTCGAACGCGATCGTCAGCGCCAGGAGCAACTGTCCGTCGAGCTCGACAACCTCAGCCGCCAGCTCCGCGAGGATCGCGCCCAGCTCGAGATCAAGGAGCGCGAGCTTCGCCTGCGCGACGCCCAACTTCACTTGCGCGATGCCGAGATCCGCGAGATGGTCGAGATCGCCGAGCTCGACTCGGCGCGCGAACGCAACGAGCTGCATCAAGAAAGGCTGCGCCTGGCCCGCCTGCGCGAGGCGGTCCGCCTCGAACGCGAAGCCCTCAAGGCCGAGGGCGAACAGCAGGGCCGCAAACTCAACTTGCCCACGGAGTTCTGAACCCGTCACGCCAGCCGCGGCTTGCGCTTCTTGCGGGCGGTCGCGGACTCCTCGTCCGCTTCCAGGTGGCGGGCCACCTCCACGCGCCAGGCCAGCCAGCCAAAGCTCACCAGCGCCGTCACCAAGGCCCAGCCGTTCATCTCCTTCTTCAAGAACGTGTCGTACAGACCGTGCAGGATCATCGGCACCGACACCATGAACAACACGCGCACGGGCCAGTCGTGCCACTCCATCTCTTCCTGCAAGAAGTACTGGAACCGGTAGATGAACAGGGCCACCGACGCCGTCCAGATCGCGTGCAACGCCACACACGACACGAAACGCACCAGGTAGATGCCCACGCCGGCATGGCCGTTGTAGAAGTCGGCCGCGTAGATGATCCCTTCGGCCACGCCGAACCCGGCACCCGAAGCGAAGCCCCAGGTACATGCCTCGCGCCAGCCGATCAGCCCGCGCCTCCGGTAGTACCACAAGAGGGGCAGCGCCTTGCAGACCTCTTCGCACAGCCCGACGCCGAAGGTGTAGCCGAGCAGGCTGGTGACGAAGCCGCGTTCGGGATCGAGGGCCGCCCGGTACGAGAAGCCGATCATGAAGATGACCCAGTAGATGGCGATGTAGACGAAGTGGCCGCGCGGCGGCCCGAGCCCTTGCAATGAACCCGCGATGAGCTGCACGCCAAGGAGGAGCACGATGCCGATCGTGCCCGTGAACAGGCCGATCAGGAAGAGATGGAGGGGCTGCCCGCCTTGTGGAAACAGAAAGAGAGCTACCCCCAGAAACATCCCGATGGCTCCGGCTGCGTAAAACCAGTGCACGATCGTCTTGCGGGGCAGATGCGCCCCCTCGATGCGGCCCCCGGGCAAGGCGCTGACAATCTCGTCCCATTCCGAGTCGGTCAGGCCCGCTTCTTCGTCGTCGTCGCTGTCGAGGCCGCGCAGGTTTTTCTGGCGTTCGGCCTCGCGGCGCTCCTCGATGCGCGCGCGGATCGCGAAGATCCGTTCCTGCACCTCCTCGGGGGCGTTCTCGATGGTGCGGTAGAAGCGTTCGAGCGTCGCCTCCTCGTCCCAGATCACCAGCGACAGGGCCAGCGGGATCAAGAAAAATAGCAGCCCCCAGTAAAGGTAGTCGTGCAAGCCAGGAGCGGGCTTGTCGGGGACGAGGTCCTTGTAGCGATCCTCGAGGCGCTCGCGCGGCCGGGGCCGCGGCGGCGGCTCCACCCTTTCGAAAGGCTCGAAGGCGGGCTGCGCGGCAGCTTCACCATCCTCGTGGCGTTCTTCGTCGCCTTCAGAAGAGGCCGTGTCGGGCTCTTCTTCCTCGTAGGGCTCGTAGTCGGCCTCGGGCTCGGTCTCTTCTTCCACGGCCGGAGGAGGCAAGGGAATCTCGAGCGCGGCCCCGCAGCCCGGGCAGCGCGTCTTCTTGCCACACAAGGCGAGCTTGGCCCGCAACGACTTGCCGCAAGAACAAGAGAACGACACCGAGTCGGTCATGGTTGGCGGCGCTGCCGGCTCTGGTTCGGGAATCGGCACGACCAGGGGCTGCTGACAGGCCGGGCAGCGGGTCTTCTTGCCCGCGAGCTCGTCACCGACGCGGAATTGCTTGCCACAGGTGCAGGCGAAGGAGATGGGCATGGGCGGCCTTCCGGGTTCTTCATCGATCTGGGCACAGTATATCAGCGTCAGCGACTCTGTGAATGCAAGAAGACCCCGGTGCCAAAGCGGTCGACGAGCAGCCTGCGGACGTCCGGGCCGATTGCGTTCATGGTGAGGACCAGTTTGCGCAGCCCGGCCAGTCCCGTAGCTTCGGCCAGGGCGCGGCCCCCTTCATCGCCGATCCCCGCGCTGAACAGGTTGAGCACTCTCAGCCGGCTGAGTGTCGTGGCCTGCGCGAGGGCCACGGCCCCCTCGTCGCCAATCCATGGATTGAAACTGAGTTCCAGCTCGACCAGTTCATTCAGATAAGTCTTGGCGATGAGGTGCCCGACGCCGGCCGGGCCGAGGCGATTGCCCGCCAGGCACAGTCTGGGTAGATGTCGGAGCGAGCGGCACGCACCAATCAACTCGGCCCCTGCGTCGCCGACGTTGCTGCCATAGAAGTTGAGATCGACCACACGCGTCAGCAAGGAGGTGGCCATCACGCTGGCCAGGAGGTCCGGCTCGGCAGCGCCAATCTGCACGTGCAAGTGATGCGAGAGCGGCGCAAGCTCGTGCCAGCGCTTCGCCTTCTTCAGGTAATTCTGGGCCAGGGCAAATGTGCGCACCGTGGGGAAGCCGCGCCGGAAGCCGTTGAACTGCAGCCCGGTGGGCAGCTTGCCCAGCCAGTCATGCTTGTACTTGCGAATCAGGCTGCGCTCGCGTTTCTTCAGCTCGCGGTGACGCGGTGCGGTCTCGTCGAGCTGTTGCAGCTCAATCTGCACGCGAATGAAGTCGGCACGGTCGGTCTCGCCGTGCTCGTCCAGCCAGTCGGCAAAGACGAGACGCGGCACATCGTCCTCGGGAGCTTCCAGGACAGCTCGATAGAAGTCGTCGTGCGAGGTCATCACGACACCACGTTGAGTGCCTGCCGCCCGGGGGCTGTGTCCGTGTCGACGGTGGCCTCGATGGTGATGGGCACCGACTTGAAGGCGGGCGTCTTCGACAAGGGATCCACACTGGTCGGGACGAGCGCGTTGGCCTCGGGAAAATACATGAGCGCGTTGCCCGCGCGGATGTCGTAGGCGCGCACGAGGATATTGGTCATGCTGCCCGCGGCGCTGCGCACCGTGACGCGCTGATCTACCTGCAAGCCAAGCCGGTCGATGTCGGTCTGGTTGAGCAGGATGACGTCGCGGCGTTCCTGACCGCGATAGATGTCTTCTTCTTCGTAGACGACGGTGTTGAACTGCCCTTCCGAGCGCACGGTCATCAGCCGCAGGGCGTGTTCGTCTTCGCGCACGGGCGGCAAGGGCCGCACGATGAAATGGGCCCGCTTGCTGCGCGTGCCGAACTGTGTGGTGTGCTTGGTGCGGCCATCGATGAAGAACTCCTCCTTGCTGGCGTCGATCCTGGCGATCTTCTGGTAGCCGGGCACGATGGCGGCGATGAGCTTGCGAATCTCGCAGTGGCTCTTGAGGGCCGCCCAGTCGAACCGGCCGCCGCCCGGTAGCACGGCGCCGGCCAGCGTGGCGATGATGTCCACCTCGCTGCGCGGCCCCTCCAGCCGCGGCGTGCGGCCATCGCTCAGACGCACGAAGTTGAACATCGATTCCTGCGTGGTCGGCTCGGGCTCCTCGTCGCGGGCCAGCACGGGCAAGATCAGTGTTTCCTTACCGCGGCCCCAGGCGTGCCCGGTATTGAGTGTCGTGTTCAGGTAGACGACCTGGTCCACCTTGCTCATGGCCTCGGCGGCGAAACGGGCATCGGGATTGCTGCCAAACAGGTTGCCCCCCAGGCAGAAGGCGGCGCGGATGTCGCCGCGCTGGGCCGCTTGCATGCAGCCCATCGTGTCCAGCCCGGGCGTGCGCGGCAACTCCCGCTGCACGTGCTCTTCGAGCTTGTCGAAGAACGCTTCCTTCAGCGTCGGCACCACGCCCATCGAGCCGATGCCCTGCACGTTGGAGTGGCCCCGGATGGGCAGGAGACCATTGTACGGCCGCCCCACCATGCCGCGCAGCAACGCCAGGTTCACGATGGTCTGCACGTTGGCCACACCATGTTCGTGATGCGTGATCCCCATGGTCCAGCCGAATACCACGTTCCTGGCCTTCTCGTACAGGTCGGCGATGGTGGTGATGGTGGCCCGGTCCACGCCCGACTGTTTCTCGATCAGCTCCCAGTCGATGCCGCGCACGTGGGCCGCGTATTCGTCGAAGCCGTCGGTGATGGCGTCGATGAAGTCCTTGTGGACCGCACCGCGTTCGAGGATCAGCTTGGCCACGCCGGTGAGCAGGGCCATGTCGCCGCCAATGTGGGGCTGCACATACAGACTGGCAATCTTCGAGCCGAACAGCAGGCTGCGCACATCCGAGGGGACGCTGAAGTTCACCAGCCCCACTTCCTTTACCGGATTGATGACGATGACCTGCCCGCCATTACGGCGCACCTTCATCAAGGAGCGCATCAGTCTGGGATGGTTCGAAGCCGGATTGCCGCCGATCAGGAAGAAGAGGTCGGCGTGCTCCACGTCGTCAAGAGTAACGGTCGCCGTGCCGGTGCCGAGCGATTCGGACAGCCCGACGCCGCTGGCCTGGTGGCAATAGTACGAGCAGTTGTTGACGAAGTTGGTGCCGTACAGCCGGGCGAAGAGCTGTAGGAGAAATCCGGCCTCGTTGGAGGAACGGCCGCTGGCGTAGAAGAAGCACTGCTCGGGGCTGATCTCCTTGAGGTGCTCGGTTAGCCGGCCCAGCGCGGTGTCCCAGTCGATCACGCGATAATGCGTATCGCCCGGCCGGGCCAAGACGGGCTGCGTCAGGCGGCCGCACCATTCCAGCTCGCGCGGCGACAGCGACCGGAGTTGGTCGAGCGAGTAGCGGGCGAAGAACTCGGATTCGAGCCCGTGCTGCATGTCGGCGACCATCGCCTGGAGGGATTTCTTGCAGACTTCGGGGAAGTGGCCCTGCTCGTTGACCATGCCGCCGCGTTGCCCGCCCATGCCGAGGGCACAGGTCTTGCAAGCGTTCTTGCTGCGCATGGCCTTCCAGAGCTGACGGATGCCGACGCGGCGGGCCATGCGCCACGTGTACAGGATGGCGGCCCAGCCGCCGCCGTGCTTTTTCGCTTTCATGTTGCTTTCCCGCGCTCGACCGATGCTGTGGATGTGCGCCGATTATACAGCGGGCCGATGCGAGATACAGCCCGCCGCCAGGTTAGCGGAACCAGACGTGGACGCGGTCGAAGCCGGTGATGGCGAGGGCCTTGCCGTCGGGCGAGAACTGCCCGTCGAAGTACCAGTTGTTGTCGTCGAACTTGCCGATCAGCTGCCCGGTGGCCGTGTCCCAGGCACGCACGCAGGGTTCCATGCCGCCGGAGACGAGTTGTTTGCCGTCGGGCGCGAAGGTGACGAAGAGAATGTAGCCGTTGACGCCTTTCAGTCGTTGCGTTTCGCGGCCCGTGGCGACGTCGAAGATCCGAATTACCTTGTCGCTGCAGGCGGTGGCGAGCAACCTGCCGTCGGGCGAGAATGCACCGCAACCATAGCTGTTCTTGAGCGCGAGTCGGACCAGTTCCTTGCCGGTGGCGACCTCGCGCAGGCTGATGGCCTGATTCTCGTTCCAGAGGGCAACAATGTCGCCGCGCGGCGACAGGGCCATGAAGCGCGCCGCTTGTTGCCAGCCCGCTGGCTTGCCCGCTAGATCGCGAACGCGCACGACGGTCTGCAAGCCGGTCGCGTCTCCTTCGAGGCAGACCAGGCGGCGGCCATCGGCCGTGACGGCAACCTGGTAGACCACGCTGCCCGTGTCGATGCTCCACAACTTGTCCCCGCCCAGGTCCAGCCCTTTCAGGCCCGGGCTGGCCGAGGCGATGAAGAGACTCTTCCCTTCCGGCGTGAATGCCAGTGCCGACGGGCTGTAGGGCAGGCCGCCAATCGTCTTCGGCAGTTCCTTCGCCGAAAGATGGTACAGGGCCACGTGGCCCGCATTGCCCCCCACGGCCAGCCTCTTGCTGTCGGGCGAAAAGGCGAGCGTCCAGCTGGGCCGCACGTTGAAGCCGCCTACCGAGAGATCGCCCGTGCCCCAGTAGCCGCCGGGCGCGCCGCGATACCACAGACCGAACGCCTCCTTGCTGAAGCTCGAGCCATCGCGCGCGGTGATGCGTTCGACGCCAAGGGTGGCTGGCGGGCCGTTGCCAAAGGTTATCTTCGCGCCGGCAAACAAGCCGGCCCCACCACGCTCGGGCATTCTGTCGGGCGGCACGACCGGCATCGGCGGATCCGGCATCGGCGGATCCGGCATCGGTGCGGGCTGATTCAGCGGCTCGGGCAGCGGTGCTGGCGGAAGCTGTGCCACTGGCTTGTCCACGTCCACATTCTGGCCGACCGGCTGGTCGGGTCCGACCTTCTGAGCGTCTGCCCCGGCGGGCACGTCCGCCCAGAAGACCTTGCCGTGGGCCGCGGCCCGCTCCGGCGACGGTGGCAGCAGCCTGTCCATCATGGCCGCCGCGCCGAAGACGCCAATGGCCAGCACCAGCGTGCCCGCCGCCAGGAACTTGGTGGAAAGGAGCATCGTCCAGGGAATGGCGCTCGCGCTGGCAGATGTCGCCGCGGCGGCGCTCGCTTCGGCGATCACCGCGCCGGCCAGTTCCGCTTCGACGAGGGCAGCCACTTCCACAGCCGCCTCCGCTTCGGCGAGCGCGGCGCCTGCTTCACCGACGGCGGCAGCAGTCGCCGCAGTGGCCCCGCTGGCCGAGGCCAGGGTGGCCGACACGAGTGCCTCGGGCAGCGCAGCCTTGGCTTCCTCGGCCAGCAACACAGCGAGGGCCGCCACCGACAGGGCCACTCCGCGCGCCTCCATCCGTTGCCGGAGCAGGTCGCGGGCGCGGGCCAGCCGCTTCGCCAGCGAGCCGAGCGGCCACGATAGCGAACGGGCTGTCTCTTCATGCGTCTTGCCCAGCAGGTCGCACATCACCAGCGGCGCGCGATACTTGTCGGGCAGCTCGCGAATCTCGCAGTGCAGGAGCCCGTGCAGCTCTGCCTGCTCCACGTTTTCTTCTTCGGGAGCGGCGATCAGCTCGGTATCGCCGTGGTGTTCGCGTGCTTGCCGCCGGGCGCGGCCCCGCTGCAGGTTCTGACAGGTGCGGCAGGCCACGCCATAGAGCCAGTTCCCTACCAGTTCGGGATGCTGCAACGTATCGGCCCGGCGCACCAGCAAGAGAAAGGTATTCTGGAAGGCGTCTTGCACGTCTTCCTCGTTGCGCAGCATGCGGCGGCAGACGCCATGGACCACGGGCCCATAGCGGCGGACGATGGCCTCGAAGGCGGCCGGATCGCGGCCCGCAAGATACAGGCGCAACAAGTCGGGCTCGGCACAGGTGCCGCTTGCCGCCCCGCTGGCCTCCGCATGCTGCATGCTTTTGCCCCCCAATCGCTGCTTCCTACTGGTACTGTCCGTCACAAACCGGGCAACTTCCAGAAAATTTGGATTCTCGCAGGATCGCGCTTTCAGGGAGTGAAGAGACGGTTCGCGGCCAGGCAGCTGCACAGTTCTGCGTAGACTTGTTGCAGGCGGGCACGGTCGGGCAGCTGCCCCAGTGCGCGAATTAGCCGCCGGGCCAGCGGGCCCGAGGTCGCGAACGTGCGAAAGAACGGCTCGGCCTTCAGTTCAGGAACCGAATCCAGCAGGTGCAGCCAGACGTCTCCCGCGGAGCAGCCCGCCGCGGGCTGCAAGCCGAACAGGCGCAGATAGCCGGCGTCGGTAATCGTGGTGCGCTCGGCGTCGCGCATGGTGGCCAGGAAGATGCGTTCCTGCGGCTCCACGCCCCAGGCTTGCTGCGCGGCCCGGGGGGCGTGCTTCGCGGCGAC
>JBFWSD010000226.1:0-8230 GCA_050248575.1 Gemmataceae bacterium | reverse complement strand
GACAGCTGGCCCCCTTCGATGCCGACATCACCGCCAGCGTGCTGCATCGCAAGCTGGCGCCGCCTGTGCTGGGCAAAGACCCTGGCGATTTCGCGGCCCTCGCCGAGACCTGCGTGGAAGAGAACTACAAGTTCCCCTGGTCGTTCGTGTGCCGGGCCCTGGCCGGCATCGATACGGCCCTCTGGGACCTGCTTGGCAAGCGGCACAAGAAGAGCGTCTGCGAACTGCTGGGGGGCAAGCCCAGGCCGATGCCCGTCTATGGCTCGAGCATGCGCCGCGACATCAAACCCGCCGACGAAGCGAAGCGGCTGGTGCGCCTGCGCGACGAGAAAGGCTTCACCGCATTCAAGGTCCGGGTCGGCAAGCGCACCGGGCACGATCAGGATCAGTGGCCCGGCCGCACCGAAGAGCTCATCCCCACCGTCCGCAAGGCGGTGGGAGACAAGATCCGCCTGCAAGCCGACGGCAACTCGTGTTACTCACCCAGGAAGGCGATCGCGGTCGGCAAGCTGATGGAGGAGAACGAGTACTTCTTCTTCGAGGAGCCTTGCCCGTACTGGGAACTGGAATGGACCGCCGAGGTGGCGGCGGCGCTCAAGATGAAAGTGGCGGGGGGCGAGCAAGACAACGACCTGGCGCAGTGGCGGCGGATGATCCGCATGAAGGCAGTCGACATCGCGCAGCCCGACATCTGCTATGTGGGCGGATTGACCCGCGCCGTGCAGGTCGCACGCAGCGCGGCGGAAGCCGGGCTGCCCTGCGTGCCGCATTCGGCCAACCTGTCGCTGGTCACGGTGTTCACGCTGCACATGATGGCCGCCCTGCCCAACGCGGGCGATCACATCGAATTCTCGATCGAGGAGAACAAGTGGACGCAGGGGCTATTCGCGCCGGCCCTGGAAGTGAAGGAGGGCAAGGTCGCCGTGCCCGCCGGCCCGGGCTGGGGCGTGACGATCAGCCCGGCGGTCCTGGAAAAATGCACCCGGCAGGTGAGCGAACGGAAGTAGCCTCAAGGGAGCTGCAGCAAGCCCGCGCCCAGCCCGGGCAGCCGCCAGCCAAGCACGAGTCGTCGCGGCGAGCGCAAGTGCGCGAAGCGCACTGCCAAGCGGCAGCGGGCCAGATCGAAGCACAGCGCTTCGAGCTGGCCCGCCTCGGGCAGCAGCAAGCGAGCCCGTGCGTCTCCTCGTCCCGTCTGGTACTTCGCTGGAGCGCTGAGACTCTTTGCCTGCCAGATTCTGGCTCACAAATGACGTGGCGACAAGCGGTTGGGCCACGATCCTCCTTCCCTGAACTGGCGATCTTGACTAGGATTGCCGAAGTTCGGCGCCCGCCCCCGGGCAGCCCATCCGCAAGCACTCCACCAGAAGGAGGACAAGAATGGCGAACACGAACACCGGGATGCTACTGGCCCTGTCCTTGCCTCCCTGGGCGGTGGAGTATCAGTTGCTCGGGCTGTCGACGGCCCAGTGGGTCGGCCTCATCGTGTTCGCGGGAGGTGCTTACATCCTGGGCGCGGTGGTGCAGGGGATCGTGCTCGGCGTCGGGCAGTCGGTGGCGCAGCGGACGCGCGTCGAATGGGACGAGAAGCTGCTGGGCATCCTGCCCGGGCCGCTTCGCTACGCGCTGGCCCTGCTCTTCTACGAACTGCTCAATCCGTTGCTCGGCCTGGCCGCCGGCCCGCAAGCGGCCGTCGACGTCGTCGTCCGCACCTTGCTCATCGTCACGCTCACCTGGGCCGTCATGCGCCTGCTCACGCTGTGCTCGGAGTTCCTCGAGCACTACTTGACCCAGCAGACCGAAGATCCGAATCGCATCCGTTCGATCCAGACACAGATCGCGGTGCCGCGCGGCATCCTGCGCTTCGTGGCGGTCGTGGTCGGGCTGGCCCTCATCTGCTTGCAGTTCGAGGTGGTCCGCAGCGTCGGGGTGAGCCTGATTGCCTCGGCCGGGCTGGCCGGCGTGATGATCGGCTTCGCGGCGCAGCGCACCGTGGCCAACTTGCTCGCCGGTATCCAGCTGGCCATCTTTCAGCCTATCAAGATCGGCGATGTGGTCATCGTCGAGAACGAATGGGGCTGGATCGAGGAGATTGCCCTCACCTACGTGGTGATCAAGGTCTGGGACCTTCGGCGGCTGGTGATCCCGGTCAGCTATTTCCTGGAACGGCCCTTCCAGAACTGGACCAAGGGGCCCGCCGACCTGCTGGGCACCGTCTTCCTGCACACGGATTACACGGTGCCCGTGGAAGAAATCCGCGCCGAGCTGAAGCGGATCGTCGAGGAGAGCGAGCTCTGGGACAAGCGGGCTCAAGGCGTGCAGGTCACCAACCTGACCGATCGCTCGGTGGAAGTGCGGGCCCTGGTGTCGGCGGCCGACGGTAGCAAGCTCTGGGACCTGCGCTGCCTGGTGCGCGAGAAGTTGCTGACCTGGCTGCAATCGCGCGGCAAGGAGTGCCTGCCCGTGCAGCGCGTGGAGGTCGACGGGCTCCAGCAACAGCAAGCGTGAAGCGGCGGGAAGATCGCCCGCGGGCGTGGTTGGGCTCTGACGCAAGAGTTGACGGCTCACAACTCCAGCTTCCGCAGCCGCAGCGAGTTGGTCACCACCGACAGCGAGCTCAGGCTCATGGCCACGCTGGCGAAGATCGGGCTGATCAGCAAGCCGACGATCGGATAGAGCACGCCGGCGGCCACCGGCACGCCCAGCGTGTTGTAGACAAACGCCAGGAACAAGTTTTGCCGGATGTTCTTCATGGTGCCGCGGCTGAGGCGGCGGGCACGCACGATGGCTCGCAGGTCGCCATGCACCAGCGTGACGCCCGCCGATTCCATGGCCACGTCGGTGCCGGTGCCCATGGCAATGCCGATCTGGGCTTGCGCCAGGGCCGGGGCGTCGTTGATGCCGTCGCCCGCCATCGCCACGAAGCGGCCTTCCCCCTGGAGTTGCTTGACCGCGTCGCTCTTCTGGTCGGGCAGCACCTCGGCGATGACGCGCTCGATGCCCAGTTTCCGCCCCACGGCCGCGGCGGTCGTCTTGCTGTCCCCCGTAAGCATAATGACCTGGATACCTTCCTCGCGCAAGAGAGCCAGGGCTTCCTGCGTGGTTGGCCGGACCGGGTCGGCCACGCCGATCAGTCCGGCCGGCTTGCCGGCGATGGCCACGGCCATCACGGTCTGGCCCGCGTCGCGCAGGCCTTCGATGTGCGGCTTCATGCCGGCGTAGTCGAGCCCTTCTTGCTGGAAGAGGGCCGCATTCCCCAGCACGACGCGTTGCCCGTCGACGGTGCCGATCACGCCCTTGCCCGTGATCGCCTGGAAGTCGCTGACGTCGACCAGCGCGAGCCCCTTCTCCTCGGCACCTTTCACGATGGCGGCGGCGAGCGGGTGTTCGCTGGCCCGCTCCAGACTGGCAGCCAGGCGGAGCATGTCGTCGGCCGGCACCGCGCCGATGCCTTCCACGGTGACCAGTTTCGGTTTGCCCTCGGTGAGGGTGCCGGTCTTGTCGACAACGAGCGTGTTGACTTTCTCCAGGGTCTCGAGCGCCTCGGCATCGCGAATGAGGACGCCGTGCTCGGCCCCCTTGCCCGTGCCGACCATGATGGCGAGGGGCGTGGCTAGCCCGAGCGCACATGGGCAGGCAATGATCAGCACCGCCACCGCACTCACCAGTGCCTTCGTCAACGGCGCCTCCTGGGCCAGCGCGGCCCAGGCAATGAAACTGATCACGCTCACCAGGATCACCGCGGGCACGAAATAATACGACACTTGATCGGCCACCCGCTGGATAGGAGCGCGGCTGCGCTGCGCCTCGCTCACCATGCGAACGATGCCCGCCAGCAAAGTATCCGAACCGACCTTCTCAGCGCGGATGACCAGGCCGCCGTTGCCGTTGATGGTCGCGCCCACCACCTTGCTGCCCGGCTCCTTTTCGACCGGGATCGGTTCGCCCGAGATCATCGATTCATCCACGGTGCTCTTGCCCTCGACGACCACGCCGTCCACGGGCACCTTCTCGCCAGGCCGCACGCGGATCTTCATGCCGACGTGGACCTGTTCGAGGGGCACATCTTCTTCGCGGCCGTCGTCGCGGATGACGCGGGCCGATTTCGCCGCCAGCCCGAGCAAACGCTTGATGGCCGAGCCGGTCTGCCCGCGGGCACGCACTTCCAGATACTGCCCGAGGAGCACCAGCACGGTGACCATGGCCGCCGTGTCAAAGTAGGGCTCGACCGTGCCGTCTGCCCGCGCGAAGCCGGGCGGAAACAGGTGTGGAAACAGCACCGCGATGAAGCTGTACACGTAAGCCGCCCCCACGCCGAGCGCGATCAGCGTGAACATGTTCGGGCTGACATTCTTGATCGACACCCAGGCCCGCTCGAAGAACGGCCAGCCACACCAGAACACGACCGGCGTGGCCAGCACGAGCTGCACCCAGCCCGGGATTCGCATCAAGGCGTGAGCCACCGACTCGATGGGCAACATGCCCCCCATGGCGATGGCGAAGATCGGCAGCGTGAGGAACGCCCCGATCCAGAAACGCCTGCTCATGTCGATCAACTCGGGGTTGGGACCTTCCTCCACGTCGACGGTGCGCGGCTCGAGGGCCATGCCGCACTTGGGGCAACTGCCCGGCTTGTCGCTGACCACTTCAGGATGCATCGGGCAGACGTATTCGGTTTTCGTGGGCGAAGCGGGCGGCCCGCTCGCTTCCAGTGCCATGCCGCATTTGGGACAGGCGCCGGGATGGTCCTGCTTCACCTCCGGGTGCATCGGGCAAGTGTAGTCGGTGCCCGGTGTGCTCGCCGCTTGCTGGCCATGAGTCACGGCGGGTGCAGCCGCTTTGTTCAGATACTTGGCGGGCTCTTCCTTGAACCTGGCCAGGCACTTCGGGCAGCAAAAGTAATAGGTCTTGCCCGCGTGCTCGTGCGCGGCCGGCGCCTTGGCCGGATCGACCTTCATGCCGCAGACCGGATCGATGGCTTCCGGCTTGATGAACGCGGCCGGATCGGCCTTGAACTTCGCCAGGCAGTTTGTGCTGCAGAAGTGATAGGTGGTGCCCGCGTGCTCGTGACTGCCGGCGGCCCGGGCCGGATCGACCTTCATGCCACACACGGGATCGGTCGCCGAGGTATCCGGACCGGCCATCTCCAGGCCGTGCTTGTGCTGTTCGTGATTCATGGCGTCACCCTGTTCTGGTGTTGCGGCTCTCTCTCTACCCTATACGCAGCCCTGTTCGATGACACTCGAGCCAGCGAGAGGAGCCCGCCATGGACCGCGAATACGCCTTCGAGATGACCACCTCGCACATCCGCTTCGGCAAGGGGGTGACCCGCGAGGTCGGGGCCGACGTCGTCGACCTCAAGCTGAAACGGGTCATGGTGGTCACCGATCCGATCATCGCCAGGCTCGGCCCGGTGCATACGGTGCGCGAGTCGCTCGAGCAGCACAAGGTGGACTACGTCCTCTTCGATCGTGTGCGCGTCGAGCCCAACGAGGGCTCCTTCCAGGCCGCGATCGAGGCAGCCCGCACGGGCGGCTTCGACGGCTTCATCGCCGTGGGCGGCGGCTCTACCATTGATACGGCCAAGGCCGCCAACCTTTACTCCACCTATCCGCCCGAGGATTTTCTGGACTATGTGAACCCGCCGATCGGCAAGGGGCTGCCCGTGCCCGGCGCCTTGAAGCCGCTCATCGCCATCCCGACCACGGCGGGCACGGGCAGCGAGACCACCGGCGTGGCCATCTTCGACCTCGAACGCATGCACGCCAAAACCGGCATCGCACACCGTCGCCTGAAGCCAACCCTCGGGCTGCTCGATCCCGACAACACGCGGACCACGCCGCGCATGGTGGCCGCGTCGGCCGGGCTGGATGTGCTCAGCCACGCGCTCGAATCGTACACGGCGTTGCCCTACGATCAGCGGCCCCGCCCCGAGCGGCCGCTCTTGCGGCCCGCCTATCAGGGGTCGAACCCGATCAGCGACCTGTGGGCGATGATGTCCTTGAAGATGGTGGCCGAGTTCCTGCCCCGCGTCTTCGACGATCCGGAAGACGAGGAGGCCCGCTCCCAGATGATCCTGGCTTCGGCCTATGCCGGGGTAGGTTTCGGCAACGCGGGCGTGCATCTGCCCCATGGGATGTCGTATCCGGTCTCGGGCATGGTGAAGCAGTGGCGGCCCGCGGGCTACGATGTGGACCACGCCATGGTGCCGCACGGCATCTCGGTGATCCTGAACGCGCCGGCGGTATTTCGCTTCACGGCCTCCGCTTGCCCGGAGCGGCACCTCAAAGGGGCCGAGGTCCTCGGCGCCGACGTTTCGAAGGTCAAGCCCGCCGACGCGGGCAAGGTGCTGGCCGACCGCATCATTGCCGTGATGCAGCGTGTGCAGGTGCCCGCCGGCATCGCCGAGGTCGGCTACACGAAGAATGACATTCCGGCCCTGGTGAAGGGGACATTGCCGCAGCATCGTGTCACCAAGCTATCGCCGCGGCCCGCGGGCGAGGAGGAGCTGACGCGCATGTTCGAGGAAGCGTTGAAGTACTGGTGATTGAAAGGACACAGCATGGGATGGGCCACCGAGTACATCGCCCGGCTCCAGGCCGGTGAAACGGTGCAGTTTCGGCCGCGGGGCAACTCGATGCAGGGCAAGATCGCATCCGGACAGCTCTGCACGGTTGAGCCGGTGGACCCGGAAACACTCGAGGTCGGTGATATTGTGCTCTGCAAGGTGAACGGCAGCCAGTACCTGCATCTTGTGAAAGCGATCCAGGGCAAGCGCTTTCAAATCGGCAACAACCGGGGACGCATCAATGGCTGGATTGGCGCGAATAGCATCTACGGAAAGTGCACCAGGGTTGAGTGACCTAGCTCAGCCCGCGCGGCATGACCGCTGTCTCCACGCGGCCCAGGCCGAAGTCGATGATCAAGGCAAGGAGTGCAGCAGGCACCGCGCCGGACAGGATCCAGTTCTGATCATTGAGTTGCAAGCCGGTGACGATCGGCACGCCCAGCCCGCCGGCGCCGATGAACGCGGCCAGAGTGGCCACGCCCACGCTGATCACGGTCGAGGTGCGCACGCCCGCCATGATCGTTCGCGTGGCCAGGGGCAGCTGCACGCGCCACAGGATCTGGCGATCCTTCAGCCCAATACCGCGGGCCGCCTCGAGCAATAGCCCGTCTACTTCCATGATGCCCGTGTAGGTGTTGCGGATGATCGGCAAGAGCGCGTAGAGGAAGAGGGCCGCGATGGCCGATTCGGCACCCAGCCCGAGGAAGGGCAACATGAACGCCAAGAGCGCCAGGCTGGGGATCGTCTGGATGACTCCGGCCACGCCGAGCACAAAGCCCGCCGCGGCGGGCCAGCGCGTCAGCAAGATCCCTACCGGCACCGAAAAGAAAATCGCCAGCCCGACGGCGATGCCGGTCAGCCAGAGATGTTGCAGCCCGAGCTGCAGCGTGATCAGCCGCCGCGACCAGAGGAAGGCAAAGAAGTTGGACGAGCGCCGCACGGTCGGCCCGGCATTCTGCACCACGCCCACTTCCGCCAGGAACGAGCGGGCCACCGAGGCAAAGGATTCCTTCTCCTCCTCGATGCGGTAGTTCATTTCCTGCATCTTCTCGTTGCTGATGGTGAAGGCCAGCTTGTTGAGTACGTCCGCCAGCTCGGGATAGCGCTTCAAGGTCTCGGCACGGATGATCGGGGCCGCATCATAAGGAGGGAAGAACTTGCGATCGTCCTCCAGCAGCTTCATCTTGAGTTTCTTGAACTTGCCGTCGGTGGTCCAGGTGTCGACCAGGTCGATCTTGCCTGCGCCGATGGCCTCGTAGGCCAGGCCGTGGTCCATGACCTTGACGTCGCCGATGTCGAGGTCGTAGGCCTTGCTCAGCCCGCGGTAGCCGTCGGCCCGCTCGAAGAACTGCGGGCTGACGCCGATCGTCAGCTCGTCCTGGTAAGGCACCAGCTCCGAGATGCTGCGCACGTTGTACCTGTCCGCCGACTCTTCCGACATCGCCAGGGCAAAGCTGTTGGCAAAGCCAAACGGCATCAGCCAGACAATGTCGAACTCCTGCTTCATGCGCTGGGCCACAATCAGATACGCTTGCAGCGGGTCGCTCACCCGTTCCTTGATCTTGAGGTGGATGGCCCAGCCGGTGCCCGTGTACTCGGGATAGAGATCGATATCGCCGCTGCGCAGCCCTTCGAAGACGACGACGGTTGCCCCCAGGTTGAAGC
>JBFWSD010000225.1:0-8231 GCA_050248575.1 Gemmataceae bacterium | reverse complement strand
GGCGAAGCGCAAGGAACTGGAGGGCCAGATCGAGGCATTGACGAAGCAGATCGCGCAGAAGCCCGCGCCCAAGAGCGACGTGCCGGTGCCGGCCGGTCCGCTCAAGGCCCGCTTCGTGCGCGTGCAGCAGCCCGGCACCAACGTCTTCCTGCATCTGGCCGAGGTGCAGGCGTTCGCGGGCGACAAAAACCTGGCCCGCAACGGCAAGGCGGCGCAGAGCAGCACCGCGTACGATGGCCCGGCGCACCTGGCCAACGACGGCAACACCGACGGCGACTACTTCAAGGCAAAGTCCACCAGCCACACCGCCCAGGAAAACAACCCGTGGTGGGAAGTCGATCTGCTCGAAGCGGTGGCCCTCGACCGGGTCGTGGTGTGGAACCGGACTGACGGGGGCGCGGGGTCGCGCCTGAACAACTTCCGCGTCCTGTTGCTGGATGAGAAGAAGCAGCCCGTGTGGGTCGCGAAGGTGGCGGCCGCGCCGACGCCGAGCGTGGCCCTCAAGCCGCCGGCCAAGGGCGAGGCGTTCACGGCAGCCGACCGGGCCGCGCTGGCCGAGTATCTCACCGGCGCTGCGCCGGCCGACAGCGACAAGAAGAAGCTCGATGCCCTGAAGAAGGAACTGGCCGGCATCAAGGGAACGCCGACGCCGGTGATGCGCGAGCTGCCCGACAAGCAGCGCCGCAAGACGCACATTCAGCTGCGGGGCAATTTCATGGACCTCGACAAGGAAGTGTCGGCCGGGCTGCCCGCGGTGTTTCCGGCCCTGCCCGAGGGGGCCGCGGTCAATCGCCTCGCGCTCGCGAAGTGGCTGGTGAGCGACAAGAACCCGCTCACGGCCCGCGTGGTGGTCAATCGCTACTGGGAGCATCTTTTCGGCATCGGGCTGGTTGAAACCAGCGAGGATTTCGGCGTGCAGGGGGAGCCCCCTTCCCATCCCGAGCTGCTCGATTACCTGGCCACCGAGTTGATGCGCGAGGGCTGGGACACCAAGAAGCTGGTCAAGCAGATGGTGATGTCGGCCGCGTACCGGCAACAATCCACGGTCACGGCCGCGAAGCTCGAGCAGGATTCGCGCAATCGCCTGCTGAGCCGCGGACCGCGCTATCGTCTCGATGCGGAGACGATCCGCGACCAGGCTTTGGCCGTGAGCGGGCTACTCAGCAAGAAGATGTACGGTCCGCCCGTGCGGCCGCCGCAGCCCCAGCTTGGCTTGCGCGCCGCGTTCGGCGGCTCCACCGACTGGCAAACCAGCCCGGGTGAGGATCGCTATCGCCGTGGTCTGTACACGTCGTGGCGGCGTTCGCAGCCCTACCCGTCGATGGCCACCTTCGATGCTCCCACGCGCGAAGTGTGTACCACCCGGCGCATCCGCACCAACACCCCGCTGCAGGCGCTGGTCACACTGAACGATCCGGTCTACGTGGAAGCGTCCCAGGCCTTGGCCCGCCGCATGCTGACCGAGGGGGGCGCGACGTCGCGCGAACGGGCCCAGTTCGGCTTCCGTCTGTGTGTAGCCCGGCCCGCCAGCGACAAGGAGCTGGATCGACTGGTGCAGCTCTACGAGCAAGCGTTGGCCCGCTACAAGGAAGCGCCGGCCGAAGCCAAGAAGCTGGCCGAGAAACCGCTTGGCCCGCTGCCCGACAAGATGGATCCCAGCGAAGCGGCCGCCTGGACCGTGGTGGGCAACGTCCTCCTCAACCTCGACGAGTTCCTGGCCCGTCGGTGACTCCGTGCGGGATACGGAAGCCGCAACTATCCAAAAGCGCCCGCGGATGAACGCGGACTGCGTGCGCGGATGCGCGCGGATCTGTCGCGGCAGATAAACACGTTTACCAACGTTGCACGAAGCAGCGCGCATTCGCGCATGCGGCCCGCGTCAATCCGCGGGTGTACTGGGCGATTCGCGCGGATCTGTCGCGGCAGGCCACACGTCTACCCACCTTGCACGAATCCGCGCGCATCCGCGCACGCAGTCCGCGTCAATCCGCGGGCGTATTGGGGTGTTTGGGTTCCAGTTGCTCTACCCTTCCAGCTTCTTGCGGCGGAGGATGTGGTGGTAGTGCTGGGCGAAGCGGTGGGCTTCGTCGCGGACGTATTGCAAGAGGCGCAGGGCCGCCGCGTGCCGGCTGAGTCTGAGCGGCTCCCCTTCTCCGGGCCGATAGATCTCTTCTTCGCGCTTGGCCAGTGAGACCAGGCAGGGCGGTTCCACACCCAGGGCCTGGAATGCTTCCATAGCGGCATTGAGTTGCCCTTTGCCGCCGTCGATCAGCAGGATGTCGGGGAAAACTTCTTCCATCAGCCCGGGGGACAGGCCGGGCTGCGGCTTGTGCTCGCGGCTCAGGCGGCGAAACCGCCGCGACACCACTTCGCGGATCGAGGCGAAATCGTCCACGCCCTCCACGCTGCGGATGCGATAGCGGCGGTAGCCCGGCTTGAAGGGCAGCCCGTCGATGAACGAGACCAGCGAGGCTACCGTGTCCGCGCCGCCGAGGTGGGCGATGTCGATGCCTTCGATGGTGCGCGGCGTTTCGCGCAGGCCAAGGACCTTGCGCAGCCCGACCAGCCCTTTGCGCGGTTCGATGTAGAAGATCTTGGGCTGCACGTCCTTGTCGACGTCGCCGCGCTGGCCGAGGTTCTTGAGGGCGTCGATGTCGTCGCGCAGGCGGGCGGCCCGCTCGAAGTTCAGGGCCGCGGCCGCCTCCTTCATCTCCACGGTCATTTCTTCGAGCAGCCTGTCCTTCTTGCCCTCCAGCACCAGGCGCAACGAGCGGATCTGCTTGCGATAGTCTTCCTTGCTGACGCGGAAGTTGCACGGCGCGGTGCAGCGGCTGATGCTGTGCAAGAGACAGGGCCGGAACCAGCGCCAGCGTGGATCGCTCTCGGCGATGTCGAGCGTGCAGGTGCGGAACTTGAAGAGCCGCTGGAGGACATGGATGGCCAGGCGCAGCCCTTTGGCGGAGGTGAACGGCCCGTAGAGCTTCACGCCGCGCTTGCGGGGGTTGCGCGTGAACTCCACGCGCGGAAACTCCTCGCGCATGCGAATCTGGAGGTAGGGGAACGACTTGTCGTCCTTGAGCTCGACGTTGAAGGGGGGCTGGATGTCCTTGACCAGCCTGGCTTCGAGCAAGAGCGCGTCGACCTCGGATTCGGCGGGCAGGAAATCGATGGCGCGGATGAGCGCGACCAGCTCGGCGGTGCGTGGATCCTCGGCGGCGGCCTTGGTGAAGTAGTGCCCGGCGCGATTGCGCAGGTTCTTGGCCTTGCCGACATAGAGGACGCGGCCCGCCTCGTCCTTCATGATGTAGACGCCGGGACTGGGCGGAAACGTCTTGACCTTCTCATGCGGCGGGTCGTCGAGCATCCGTTACCTCCGGCCCGCGAAGTGCTCGAGGAGCGGGCCCAGTTCATCCTGGCGATATTCGGCGAGCCTCCAGCCCTCGTAGCCTGCGCTGTTCACCGAGACCAGCACACCATTGTTCGCGGTGGCAGAGACGACGCACGATCGCTCTCCCTTGTCGGTGCGCAGCTTGAGCAGGCAGGTCCACTGGGTCTCGGGATGGTTGGGGGCATACTTCTCTGCCCGACGGAGCATCTCGATGACCTTGTCTATTTGGTCTCGGCGGTCGATGATCTGCTTCTGAGTCACCAAGCCCGGGTACACGTAAGGATTGGACGAGGGCAGCAGTTCAATAGCCTGCACACTGGCTGGCTCGACCTGGCGGAGGTCGTCCTGACCGTAGAGGATGTGCAGCAATCCTACGACCAGGAAAACGGCCCCGACAACGAGCACGCCGAACCGCACCGCGAAATGCTTCGAGGTGCACAGGGCCCCGAAGAGCGTGGCGGCACCGATGAAAAGAATCATCCACTCGGACATGTCAAAGTATCTCGATAGAAACCTCGGTGCAACGCGTGAGGCCCTTGTCTCCCTTGAGGAATTCAGAATATCGGCTACGTGTGAGCCAGTTCCAGTTGACAACCGCGTTCCTCAAAAATGGTCAAAGCTCGTCTTGTGATTCGATACTCATCGATTACCGCCCACTCAGTGCTCTTTCCAAGAGAGGCGTACCACGAGTAACCTTCGGCGCCCGACAGGTAGAGCATCAGGCTGCCCATGTTGTTGGTCGCAGTATTGCCGCTGTACCAGATGAAAGCAGCAGCGCTTGAATAGCGGCTGATCGGCGGCGCCAGCCACGCACTACCAGGCTGGCGAACGTGCAGTGGCTTCGGCAGGCCAATGTCTTCCCACGCCGATGTCTCGGACTTCCAGACGAGTTGCTTTTCCGAGCACACGCGATTTGGCGTGAAGCTGGGGACGCGCAATTCTTCGCCGTGCCTGCCCGGCCAGCCGAGCCACTTGTGATCGAACCAGTTATCCACATGCACAAGGAAAACGTGACATACGCCCAGTTCGGCGAGGGCTCCATTCATGATCCGCTGGGCCAGCGACAAGAATGCCATGTCATCATGCGTGGCCGGAACAAGTTTGATCACCGGATTCCCTCATTTCAGCCGGGCGGTTACGCACTGCCAAATTGCACAGTGCAGACGCCGGAGCTGGGCAAGGACGTCTTGACCTTGCCGTGCGCGATCGTCAAGCACGTTGGTTCTTATACCAGAAACCGGAGATTTGTGACACGCGACGTGGCTCCCTGGAAATTCCTGGCTCAACCTTTCCGCGCTCAGTCGTTAGAATGCTCGATGTGGCAATGCACTTGGGCAACGGAGATATCCACCATGCCGTCGCCATTTCCAGGAATGGACCCGTATCTCGAGGCCCACTGGGGCGACGTGCATACCGGGCTTGTTACTTATGCCCGCGATGCGTTGCAACCGCAACTACCTGGCGATTTGCTGGCTCGCATCGAAGAATACATCGCGGTCGAGGAGGATGAGGCCAAGCCGCGCGGCTACTATCCCGATGTGCGTGTGACGGAACACTGCAATGGAGGTGGAGTCACCAGCCAACCCGCCGCGACAGTCGCGGTCGCGGAGCCGGTCATCGTCCCCTTGCCTACCGAGGCGCCGACGCTGCATTCCCTGCGCGTGTACGATCGCAACAATCGCGTGATCACGGCGATTGAGTTGCTCAGCCCGGCAAACAAGGTTGGCGAAGCGGGCCGCAAAGCCTACCGCAAGAAGCAGCAAGACCTCATCGAAGGGGCCGTCAGCCTCGTGGAAATCGACCTGATCCGCGAGGGTAACTACATCCTCTTCCCGCCCGAGGGCAGGCTGCCCCCCGACTGCCGCGGGCCGTATCGCATCAGCGTCATGCGCGCCGGGCAGTTCGATCGCGCCGAGGTCTACCGCGTGCCCTTGCGGCAGCGACTGCCCGCCATCCGGATTCCGCTCCGGCCCGCCGATGCCGACGTGGTGCTCGATCTGCAGCCGCTCATCGATCGATCGTACGAGAACGGACGCTACGAGCGTGACATCGACTATCGCACGGACCCCATGCCGCCGCTCAGTGGCGATGATGCTGCCTGGGCGGACGCCTTGCTAAGAGAGAAGCAGCGGCGCGTTTAGGAACCCACAAGACACTTGCTTGCCCTCATTTCGTTCTTATACCACAAACAGGGAATGGTGACATTGACGTGGCCCGCTGCGGGCCGTTCTCTTCGAAAGGCGATTGGCATGCATCCATCCACACGCTGGCTCCTGGCAAGCATCACTCTGGCGGCCCTGATCGGCATCGGTTCGGCGAGCGCCGAGGACAAGGAGGGCTTCAAGCCCCTCTTCAACGGCAAGGACCTGACGGGCTGGGACACCTGGCTGGGCCGCCCGCAAGGGGGCAAGGAGCCGGTAGGTCTGAACAAGGATCCCGACAAGGTCTACACGGTGGTCATGGTCGACGGGCAGCCCGCCATCCGCATCTCCGGACAGACCTTCGGCGCACTGACCAGCCAGGACGAGTTCGAGAACTATCACCTGAAGCTGGAATTCAAGTGGGGCGAAAAGAAGTGGCCCCCGCGCGAGAAAGCCGTGCGCGATAGCGGGCTGCTCTATCACTGCGTCGGCCCGCAAGGCGCGCAGGGCAGCTTCTGGATGCAGTCGCAGGAATGCCAGATCCAGGAACACGATTGCGGCGACTACTGGTCGGTGGCCGGCGGCATCGTCGACGTCGAAGGTATGCGCAAAGACGGCAAGGGCCCCATCATCTACAAGAAAGGCGGCGAGAAGTTCACTGTCCCCAGCAAGGGCACGGGCAGCCGCATCGTCAAAGGGGCCGACTACGAGAAGCCGACCGGCGAATGGAACACCATCGAGCTCTTGACGGTGGGCGGCACCAGCGTTCACGTGGTCAACGGCAAGGTGAACATGATCCTGACGAATAGCCGCCACAAGGTGGGGGACAAGGAAGAGCCCCTCACCAAGGGCAAGATCCAGCTCCAGTCCGAAGGGGCCGAGGTCTTCTACCGCAACGTCCAGGTCAAGCCGATCAAGGAGATCCCGGGGGAGTACCTCAAGTAGGTGCAGTCGTGTACTTGGTTGGGGGCCGTTGAACGGGGTGGCGCGGCATCGTCGAAATCATCACCGAGAGGCCATGATTAGCAACGATCAAGAACTGGAGGCGACCCAGGAGCGCATTCGACACTTCCAGGACCAGATCGCCCACCTGCGCAAGGTGGAGAGCAATCCGTTGACCTACCGTCTGTCGGCTTCCGGGTTCCTGGCGGAAATCGACCGGATGCAACTAAAGGTACGCGACTATCTCGCCTTGCACCCAAGCGAAGTGGCTGCCAGTAGATGACGGTGTCCTGGGGCCGATACTCGCATCCAGTGCAGTGATGATGCCCCAGAACAGTGCTTTCTCCTGCCAACTACACTATCGTTTTGCTTTCGGGCTACCGCGCTCGTTCTTCTTGGCAGGATTGTGGGCCTCGGCTTTCACTTCACGCCAGAACTGGTACAGCCATTTCGCCTGTCCGCAATCTCTGCCGGATCCGCATACCTCAACGGGCCGCGCCAGCGCAGTTTGCGCCGGGCGGGCGGTTTACCCCAGCTGCCCGTATCTAGGGCTGGTATTACCCCGCTGGTCGCCCGTACAATGCGGGAGACTGCGTCGCTGCTCGCACTCAGACCCGCGGCGCAAAATGACGTAAACTGGAATACGAACAAGCAGTAACCCATCTGGCGTTGCTGTGCTTTTCCGGTCCTTCGAACTCGCAGGTGAACATGGCAATCACACGCTCCCAGCGGCAAACCCGTGAGTGGCCACTCTTCTTCCTGGCCCTGCTCCTCGTCCTGGGCGTGAGCTTGCCGTTGCGGTCCTGGCTCGATCAGGACCCGTTCGCGGAAACCCAGTGGGCGGGCTGGGCCGACCGCGGCAAGCGCCTGGCCCTCGGGCCCGAACAGATCGCCTGTTACATTTTCTTCACCTGGGCCTGCTTGATCCTGTGGCGGCGACATAGCGAGATGCGCCGCCAGCGCAAGGCGTTTGGCCTCGGGCTCCTGCCGACTGACGAAGGGGCCCGCATCTTGCCCGAAGACGCCCGACCCTTGCAACGCAAGGCCGAGCAAGCACACAACCAGAAAGGGCCGTTCATCCTCTCCAACTTGATCCGGCTGGCCCTCGGCAAATACGCGATCACGCGCTCGGGCAACGACGTCAGCAATACCGTGCAGATGCAGGCGCAGGTCGACCTGGGCCGGCTGGTGGCCAGCATGTCGACGGTGCAGTATCTCGCCTGGGCCATCCCCGCCATTGGGTTCCTGGGCACCGTGCGCGGCCTGGCCATGAGCCTCACCATGGCGGGCAGCGACAAGGTGAACCTGCCCATGAGCGAGTTCATCGCCCAGGCCACCTCGCACCTGAACGTGGCCTTCGACTGCACACTGGTGGCGCTGGCCCTGAGTGTCCCTTTGATGTTTCTGATCCACTCGGTGCAGCGTGACGAGGAGTCGCTGGTCATCGATTGCCAGGAGTATTGCCTGGAACACCTCGTGAATCGGATTTATGATCCAGAGCCGTTGCCCGAGGAAGCGGCAGCGCCGAAGCCGCGCGTGGCACCGATGGTGAGGAGTGCCCAATGAGCCTCAACGGCATGGACATGAACTCGAGCAGGCTGCGAGCCCTGAACGGGCCGGCAGGCATTCCGCCGCACGCGCTGGCCCTTGAAGGGAAAGAGCGCGAGCTGCCCATGTCGATCAGCCTGGCCAGCCGCTACGCCGAGGTGGGCCGCGCCGGGCAGACCGTTTGCCGGAGCCAGCCGTTCGTGGTCTGCGAC
>JBFWSD010000224.1:0-8238 GCA_050248575.1 Gemmataceae bacterium | reverse complement strand
GCTCGTACTCGTTGAGCTTCAGGCCGTAGCTCTGTGCCCGCGCGCGCATGGCGATGTTGTGGTCCTTGCTCCCCGTGAAATAATGCAGCGCGAAGGGAAACTGTTCTTCACTCACCACGCGCAGATCGGCCTGGATGGATTGATTGCGGTCGATCTCGATTTCGATGCTCGATTTGGTTTCGCCCTGGCCCAGCACGCGGGCCACTCCCTCGAGCTTGACGAAGTGCTCCATGATCCCCTTCGACTTGCTCGCGCTGACCAGGAGATCGATGTCGGCAATCGTCTCGCGGCGGCGGCGCAACGAGCCGCATAGCTCCATGCGCTGGATGCCCTTGCACGTCTCCATGCCGGCGACGATGCGCTGGGCAATCGCGAGGGCCACATCCAGCCGCACGCGCTTGCCCATCCGGTCGATGACCTCAAGTCCTTCCAGAATCTTCTGTTGCGTCTTGGCTCCGAACCCTTTCAGGCCGGCAATGTCGTTGGCCTCGCAGGCGACCTTGAGCTTGGCCAGATCGTCGATCTTGAGCTCCTCGTAGAGGACCTTGACCTTCTTCGGCCCGACGCCGGGCAGCTTCAGCATGTCGAGCAGCCCGGCCGGCGTTTGCTTCTTCAAGTCCTCGTAGAAGGGAAGGTGCCCGGTGGTGACCAGGGTGGCAATCTTCTCGGTGAGTGTTTCGCCGATGCCCTTGATCGAAGCGAGGCGATCCTCGCGCACGATCTTGCCGAGGTCTTCGGTGAGCTGCTGGATCGTGCGCGATGCATTGTGATAGGCATTGCAGCGGAACGGGTTCTCCCCCTTGAGTGCCAGCAAGATGCCAATCTCGTCCAGGATGTCAGCGACTTGTTCCTTGTCCATGGTTGGTGAGTGGTGCGTGGTGAGTGGGTGAGTGGTGGCCGCCAGGAGTATTCTATTTGCTCGCTTGTCCGTAGTCCGTAGTCCGTGGCAGGCACCGGTGGAGATGGACTCGACGAAATTGGCTTCTCAAGCAACAATCGATGAATCCAAATCACTGGCCGGGGAGGGCCAAGTCATGCGCCGCGCGATCTTGACGCTGATTGTCGCGATTCCTGTGGGTTGTCTGGGTGAGAGTGCATTCCACCAGGAAGTGGGCAGGAACCAGCCCGTTGAAGACGCTTCGCCGGCCAGCGTCCAGCGCCGATTGCTGGAAATCGCGGGTAAATATCGCGCGCTGGGCAGCCCCGATCTCAACATGCGGCAAGCCGGTTTCGTCTGCGATTTCAATCCCACCAACTTTGTCACGGGCATCAAACCCGCCGATAGCAAAGACGACGCCTACACGCGCGATGTCGATCTGCCCGTGAATAAGACTCCGCCTGCCGGGATTCGTGCCCGCCTGAGCCAATCGGTCGACACCGACACGCATGGCAAGAAGATGTACCTGATCTATGCCCGCCACAAGTACGGGCACGACTACGCCGGCTTCCACGGAAACCCCGTCCCGGTGGGGCAAATTGTGGTCAAGGAAGCATGGCTGCCCGAGGAAGTGACGGGCGACGGCCAGCCCCGAAAACGAATCGCCAGGCCCGCGGGCGCCGGCGGCTCGCACGAAGACATTTATCCCTACGCCACGCGCAATGGCCACGAGTTTCACGCCAAGGAAGTCTATGGATTGTTCATCATGTACAAGCTCGACCCCGAAACGCCGGACACGGACGCCGGCTGGATCTACGGCACCGCCACTGCCGCTGGCTCCAGAATTCTCTCCGCGGGCAAGCTCGATTCGTGCATGAAGTGTCACGCCACTGCCCCGCACGACCGCCTCTTTGGTTACCCCGAATAGTCCGTGGGCTCGCGCAAGAAAAGAGCGGAGGAGCAGCATGGCTCCTCCGCTCGCCACTCACCAGTAAACACTCACCGTTCAGATCATGCAGCGTCCATGAAATCCGCCTGGGCCAGACGGCTGGGGTGGAGCATGACTTCGAGGGCAGTGACCAGCCGATCGGGCCCGCGGGCGTCGATCAGCTGCCGGCCACAACGCATCATCGCCTGGCGTTCCAGCGGTTCCGTCAACAGGTTCTGGATCGCCGTGCGGATCGTGTTCGCCGAGGTGTTTTCGTGCCAGCCCAGGACCTGGGCCGCACCCTCTTCTTCCAGCCGCTGTGCGGTCGGCCAGTGATGCTCCGACTGGACGATCAGCAACTGGGGCACGCCCACGCAAGCAAGCTCGATGCTCCAGCTCGAGCCGCTGCCGATCGCGAAGTGGCAGCGCGTCAGCCGCGCCGTCACCTCGCTCGGCTCGGTCGCAACCGAAAGGCGGTGCGGGATTGCTTCCGCCTGCTCCTGCAAGGCGGGCAGTGCGGGATGGTGATTGCGGACCAGCAGGTCGATCTTCTCGAGCTTGGAGATGTTGAGCAGCACCTGGAGGAGCTGTTGCACTTGGCCGTTCGGGTCATCGTCGCCGAGGGCAATCGCGGCCCGGTAGCCCGTGGGCGAGGGCTGCGCGGGCTCCATCGCCCGGATCGGCCGTACGCGGCGAATCTCGGGACGAACGAGGGCATAGCGCGTGCCCAGCAAGAGCTGCGTGCCGGGCAGGAACTCGTAGGATTCGCGGCCCGGGCCGAGCAGCGGATTGATCACCAGGTGCGACGGGAAACGGATGGCGGCGTGCGAATCGAACGACACCAGCATCACGCCCGTCGACAGCAGCTCCTTGAGATAAGCCTCCGACGCATTCGGCGAATCGACGACGACAGCGGCGGGCTGGACGCGGCGGATCTCCTGGATGGTCTCGGTCAGGTCTTCTTCGGCGCCGACGGGGCTATCGGCTTCGAGCCAGTTGTTGCCGGCCCGCTTGATGGCGAGGCCGAGATGTCCCGGGTCGAGCTGCGACAGGAAGTAGGTGGGCCGCCGCCGCCGTTGCAGGGCCGCCGCGTAGGTGAGACAGCGGTAGAGCCGTTCCCAGCCACCTTGAGTCGTGCCGTCGACTCGGAACAGAATGGGGTCGCGGTTCATGAATGGTTCCGTATACGGGTGCGAGATGAGCCCCGCCGGCGCACGACGATTGCGGGTCGGGTGGCCAGGGGACGCTGAAGAAAGGATTCGGGACGGAATGAGAGATGTGCCCGTATCGACCGCGTTCCGTGCGGTGAAGTGGGCCGGCGGAATGATCCCGCAGCGTGAGCAGCGGTTCGCGCCTGGATGGTTGCCTCTTCTCTCGCAGGCCGTCCGTGGCCTTGTCAGCGAGTTCCGTGTCGCTGACGGGCGGGATTGTAAACGAGACCTGGCGAGAAGAAAAAGAGCAGTCGGTGAGCGGGGCGGGCGTCTAAATAAGCGTACATATTTTCAAATGTTTATTTGATTCCATCCGGACCGTTCTACGTGGAACACTGCGTCCATTCTGCTCAAAGGATGAGATTCGCCCGTACCATCCAAACGTTCCACGTGGAACATGCTCCGCGGTCTGCATCTGTGCTACATCACGGTCATCTTGTGGGCGACTCCACAAAGAACCGTGCGAAAGTACCGATCGGGCCGGACCCATTCCACCAGCTGCCGCCACAGCCACTCCTTGCCCGTCAGCCCAAGCGCACCCACGTTCTGGCACTGGATGGTGAGTGGCCGAAAGCCGGTATGCTTCAACAGCCACCTCAGCTCAGACTTGCTGTACCGACGGAGATGGTACCCGTTCTTCAGCACCAGCTGACAGTACCATTCCTTCCACGAGACCCAGTTCGGCAAGTAGGTGATGATGAACACCCCGCCTGGTCGCAGCACCCGATAAACTTCCTTCAGGCACTCGTAGTCCCACGCGGTATGCTCCAGCGCACCGGATCCCACCACCCCGTCGAACATCTCGCTCTCAAACGGAATCCGGGTGGTGTCGGTCACTTGCCTGTAGGTCATCCCTGAATAGCCATGGAAGACGGTGTGCTGGCTGCCCGGGCCAATGTCGCACCCGTAGAGCTCGAATCGCCCCGGATAGCTGGCCTGGATCAAGCAGGAATCCGGACCATGGTGACAGGCCAGATCGAGCACTCGCCCGGACATGGGCAAGAACTCGCTGTACCACAGATGTGCCTGGACATGGTCCCGTATCGACTTCGGCGACCCATGACTGACCAGATATGCACTCAGCTGGCCGACCCTGGATTGCTCCTGGTACAGGCCCGTCAAGACATTCGACAGGAATTCCAGCCGGCTGCGACTGCGCTCGGAGGGTCCGGCGGCATCAAAACGATATTGTGGTTGCATGGCGCGGGGTATAACGCAATCAGTAGGGTGGTCAAGCCCAGTTCCCAACGCACATTGTTCACACCGGCCATTCCTGGTTACAATGGTACTCGGGTCAGGTGAACTTTCGTTCCAGGAGGTCAGAAGCGATGGAAAAACGTCGGCTGGGCCGTGGACTGGATGCCCTGCTTGGGGCCGGCAACGGGGACGATTCTCACGAGAGCAGCAACGTTTTGCCCGTCAGTCAGATCCACACCAATCCCAATCAGCCCCGCAAGGACTTCGATGAGGAGGAGCTTTCCTCGCTCTGCGAAAGTATCCGCAGTTGTGGAGTACTTCAGCCCTTGCTCGTTCGCCCCCATGGCGAGAGCTACGAACTGGTCGCCGGCGAACGCCGCCTCCGTGCCGCCCAGGCCGCGGGCTATACCGAAGTGCCCGTGCGCATCGTCGACTTCAACGACCAGCAGACCATGGAAGCCGCCCTGGTCGAGAACATCCAGCGAACGGACCTCAACCCCATCGAGAAGGCCCAGGGCTTCAAGGAATACATCGATCGCTTCAACATGACGCAGGAGGCCCTGGCGACTCGACTCGGGCTCGACCGTTCCACCATCAGCAACCTGGTCAACTTGCTGGAGCTGCCCCGCGAGGTCCAGGAAGCCGTCCGTCTCCTGCAGATCACCACCGGCCACGCCAAGGTGCTCAAGGGGCTGAGCGATCCTCTTCAGCAAATCACCCTGTGCAAGGAGATCATCTCGCAAGGGCTATCCGTGCGCGCCACGGAGGCGCTGGCCAAGGAGGCCCGCCCGGAGCGTGAACCAAAGACGCAGCGCAACGGTCCTGAAAAGACCACTCACGTCCAGTCCGTGGAGAACGATCTCAGGCAAAGGCTGGCAACGAGGGTCGAGATCAAGCTCAAATCAAAGGACAGCGGGCAGATCGTGCTCCACTTCGAAAACAATGATGATTTTGAGCGACTGATGGAGGCACTTGGCGTGACGACGGAGTAGAATGAGCACAGCGACGGGGCGTAGCGCAGTCTGGCAGCGCGCCTGGCTTGGGACCAGGAGGTCAGCGGTTCGAATCCGCTCGCCCCGATTTCTTCAATGACCGTCCGCGAGGGGATTGGCTTCAAGGCCCAATAACCTCGACACTTTTGTCCGCCCATCCCACAGCTTCCGATGTACACTGGGGAAAGTCCCACGCTCTGGCCCCGAGCCATGGTCGAGGTCCGTATTCACACCACCGGAACCACCAACCAATGCCTACCCCTAACCCTGCCCTGGACGAACTGATCGAGGAGCGGAAGAAGCTCGAGCAGTTCTCCATCGACCAGCATAATCGCCTCAACCGCCTGCGCGAGATGATGAAGGCCGAACGCGAGGAGATCGAAAAAGAGCGCGCGCAGGCCAAGGAAGAACTGGAAAAACAGAAGCAAGAACTGATCGACTTCAAGGGCCGCGACCTCCTCAAAGAAGTCGGTGAGCTCAGGCCACAGGTCGGGCAGCTTCAACAAGAAATCCAGGCTATCGAGAATCAGCTCGTCGAGACTTACACGAAACTGGAAAGTCAGACAGCGGAGCTGGCCGAAGCAGGCCGCATGCGCGAGCAGTTTGGCACTGTTCAGCAGCAAGTGATGCAACTGGAAGGCGAGCTCGTTGCGGCCCGTCAGCAGCTCGAAGAACAGACCAAGCAGCTTGCCGATGCTGCGGCGATGCAACAGCAGTTCACTGCCCTTCAGCAGCACTTCGGTCAGGTGGAGAGTCAGCTGGTCCAGGCCAACCAGCAGCTCGAAATCCAGGGGCGGCAGCTTGCCGAAGCCGAGACCATCAAACAGCATTTCATCGCGTTGCAGCAAGAGTTCGGCCAGCAAGAAAGTCAGCTGACTCAAGCGCGGCAGCACCTCGAAGAACAAGGCCGGCAACTTGCCGAGGCCGAGACCATCAAGCAGCAGTTCATTGCCCTCCAGCAGGAATACGGCCGGGTGGAAGGGGAGCTTGTCCAGGCGCGGCAGACCCTCGAACAGCAGGGCAAGCAGCTCGCCGAAGCAGCCGCTTTCAAGGAACAATTCGCCTCCATCGAACAAGAGATCAACCGGCAAGAGATGGAGCTGGTGGAAGCGCGGCGGACGCTCGATCAGCAGGGCAAGCAGCTTGTCGAGGCGGCCGCGGTCAAGGAACAGTTTGCCGCAGCCTCGCAGGAACTGCAAAAGCATCAGGGCGAACTGGCCGAGGCGCAGCAGAAGCTCGAGCAGCAAGGGCGCGAGCTGGCCGAAGCCGCCGCCTTGCGCGAACAGTTTGCCATGCTGGAGCAAGAGCTGAGCCGGCACGAAACCGAGATCGTCGAATCTCGGCGCAACATCCACGAGCAGCAGAGCAAGCTGGAGCAAGACACGCAGGCGCTGACGGCCCGCGAGCAAGCCTTCAACGAGCGCGCTGCCCAGGTCGAGAAGTCCCTCGCCGACGGGCAACGTGAAGCGCAGCTCAAGGAGGCCGAGATCCGCGAGCAACGTCAGCTCGCCAAGGAGCGTCTCGACCGCGAGCAAGAGATGCTCGAGAAGGAGAGAATCGAGCTGGCCCGCCTGCGCGAAGAGCTCAAGCTGGACCGCGAGAAGTCTGCGGTCTCATGATCTTGCAAATTAGAGAAGAAAACTAATAGAGTCTTGAAAAGGGACTTCCCCGGCCCTGCTCGGGCAAACCCGCATAATGTCACTCACCATTCTCTCATAACTTAACCGCTTGCATCCGAAGAGGTTGTGTTCAAATCGCCCGCGCGGAAGTTGCGGCCCGGGCGCTTTGCAAGCTAGACTCTTCTGTTCTGCCAGGTCCCGTCCCGACGACTCCATGGAGGTGCAACGTGGCCGAAACCGCCAGCCATTCCGCCGCCACCAAGGCCGATAACCGCCCGCTCATCGAACGCCGCGCTTCAGTGCGCTACTATCCGAAAGACGTGCAGGGCCAGGTTGCCCCCAAGAAAGGGGGCCGCCCCTACAAGGCCATGGTCCACGACCTTTCCACTACCGGCATCGCCATGGTCCTTCATCACTCCTTCGATCGCGACACACTCCTGAGCGTCGAACTCCAGAGCGCGGATCAGTCCTTCTCCTTCTCGCTGCTGGCCGAAGTGGTTCACTGCACTCCCACTGACAACCACAACTGGCGGATCGGCTGCCGCTTCGTGCGCGAGCTTACCGAAGAAGAAGTGCGCAACATGGTATGATCATTCCCCGCGTCGTGACTTCACGCCTCGAGCTTCGCGCGAATATCCCCCGGTATTTCCATGGATTCGAGCTGGTGATCGGCCACGACGCGGCAGCAGACCGTGCTGATCTTTCCCAGGGCGAGGGGCTGCCCGTTCTTCGCAAACTCGAAACGATAGGTTACCGATTTGCGGCCAATCTCCAGCACGCTGACGGTGATGTCGAGCACGTCTTCGAACCGGGCCGGCTTCTGATAGTCGCAGGAAGCTGATACGCGCGGAAAACCGATGGGCTGACCCTGCCAGATCATCGATACGCCCAGCCCCAGGCTGCGCAGAAACTCTTGCTCGGCCGCCTCCATGAACTTGAAGAAATTGGCAAAGTGGACGATGCCCGCCATGTCGGTGTCGACAAACTCGATGCGCCGCTGCGTCCGATAGGGACCTGCCATCATCATCTCCTCATCCGGAAGAGCCGGGAACGTGAGCTCCCCTAGCTTCGCAAGGCCGGGCTCGGTTCGCCCCGCAGGACCTGTTCGTAGTATTTGAGGGTGTTCTCGGCCATCAGCGCGGCGTTGAAATGGCGCTGCACGGCTTCCTGGCCCTTTTGCCCCAGGCTGCCGCGCTGCTCGTGGTCTTCCAGGATTCGCTGCAGCACGCGGGCCAGGTCCTCGGCGTCCTCGGGCTCGTGCAAGAGGCCGCCCCCCGTCAGCTCGATCAACTCTGGAAAGGAACCGTGCCTCGGCTGCACCACGGGCACGCCATTCGCCAGCGCTTCCAGAACAAACAGCCCCTTCGGTTCGCGATAAGTCGTCGGCACGGCGAGCACGTCGAGCTCTTGCAGG
>JBFWSD010000223.1:0-8241 GCA_050248575.1 Gemmataceae bacterium | reverse complement strand
GAAGACTTCCATCTTCACGACATAGCGTGCGTCGTTGCTGATCGTGAGTTCCTTGCCGCAAAGATCACACGAGATGTGCAACATAGAGGAGCGAACCTCCCTTCGCCTGTACCGAGAATCCGTTCACAGGTACGAGACCGAGACCTTTCGATCAAGAACGCTCACGTTCTTCTTCCTATTCCATCCGTCGCAGGTTTCGAGGCGCATGTCAAGCTGAATCTATCGAAAGTATCTTTTTTGCAACATGCCCAGATGTGCGGAATGCGCGGGAAAAAAGGGGAAAAACGTTGACTTGGGCGCGCGGCTTCACTTGTCGGTGCGACGCGCTTGCCCGTGCAAGCGGGCCGCCAGCGCCGCGCCGAAGCGCTGACCAAACTCGGCCGCGCCGGGCGGATAAAGATGATGCGAGTCGCGGAAACTCTCTTCGGGCAGCCAGGCACGCGCATCGATGACACTGGCCCCCACGCGCGCACATTCGGTGCGCACCAGTTGCTCGAGCTGTCCCGCCGACTCGGGCCGATACCAGCTTCGCATGGCCGGTCCTTCCGGCATGAACACGACCACCACGGCGCAACCGGCCTGCCTGGCCAATGTGAGCGTCTCGGCGAAGGCCCGCGCGGGCAAGCCGCCCGGCGCCAGCTGGGCCAGCTTGGGTTCGAACTCGCCGCGCGTCGCGGCCAGTACCGCGGGCGACTGTCCTGAACCTTTCAAGGGCTCCCAGCCCGTATCGTCGCCAGCCTGGCCCCAGTCGCGCCGATAGATCGGCTGCAAGAGTGAGGGGTAGAGCTTGCTCATGATCGTGGCCCGCTGATGATAGGCGGGCAGCAACACCGTACTCCACCACTCGGCGTCCGGCGGTTTGCCGAAGCCCGCCAGCAACTTTCGGTCTTGCCACGACTGGTCCTGCTCAGGAAACAGCAGCAGTTCCTGCGGCTGCGGCGCGGCGGTGAAATGGACGGGCAGGATCTCGAGCACGATCACGTCGGGAAGCACGCCGCTGGCAAGCAATCGTTCGATATGCAAGCGCTGGGCGATCGGCCCGGCGCCCCACACGCCCAGGTTGCCGACCACGACGTCGCGCTCGAGTTCCTGTGCCAGTGTTTGCTCGACGACTTGCCCGGGCAGCCCGTAGATGGTTCGCGACGAACCGAAGCAAGCAATCGACAAGGACCGGGGCGAGCTTGCCAGCCTGCCCTGGAAGCGAAACAACTTCGTCCAGAAGAGGGGATCACGCAGCTGGGGCAGCCAGCAGGCGATGACCAGGCTCAGCGCTAGCTGGGCGGCGACAAAGCCCACGAGCGCGGTGAAGAGCGCGTTGCGCGCCTGCCGCTGACAGTGACGCGAGTTGCGGGCTGCACTTCGCCACAGCCTGAGTGTCACAGCAGGCGTGGTCGCTGGATTCGATTTCCGTGCAGGCTCCGCCATCAGCGCTCAGAATTGAAAGTAGATGAAGGCCTTGTTGGACCCTGGCGCCAGAAGCAGGACAACGGTGAGCAAGAAAGCGTAGCCCATGCCCATGACCGGCGCGGGCACGGTCCAGCGTTTCCATGCTTCGGTCCAGCCCGCGTAGTGGCAGAACGCCACGACCACCACGGTCCAGAAGAGGCCGACGGGCGCCATGGGGGCGCCAAGCCCGGCTTGCGGCCAGACCATGCCGCGCAGCACCTGCGCGGCGGCCTCGAACGTCTGGGCCCGGAAGAAGACCCAGCCGATGCAAACCGCCAGGAAGGTCGTGAGCACGCTGACGGCCCAGCCCAGCTGGGTCGCGAAGAAATCCTTCAGCCTGGACCAGTCGCGGGTCGCATCGCTGAAGACCTTGTGGCCGATCAGCAAGCCGCCGTGCAAGACGCCCCAGACCACGAAGGTCCAGCTGGCGCCGTGCCAGAGCCCGCCCAGCGTCATGGTCACGAGCAGGTTGCGATAGGTGAGCCACTTGCCGCCGCGGCTGCCGCCCAGCGGGATGAACAGGTAATCGCGCAGCCAGCTCGAGAGCGAGATGTGCCAGCGCCGCCAGAACTCGGAGATATTGCGGGCCAGGTAAGGCATGTTGAAGTTCTGCGCCAGCTTGTAGCCGAGCATGTGCGCCGAGCCGAGGGCCATGTCGGTGTAGCCCGAGAAGTCGCAGTAGATTTGCAGGGCATAGGCGACGACGGCCATCCAGATGGCACCGGTGTTGTACGCGGAGGGATCGGCAAAGATCGGGTCGGCAAAGAGGGCCATGCGGTCGGCAATCGCGACTTTCTTGAACAGGCCCATCAGGAAGTACTGCACGCCCAGTTGCATGCGCAGCCAGTCGAAGTGCTTGGGGCGGTGGATCTGGGGCAAGAAGTCGCGGGCACGGACGATCGGCCCGGCCACCAGGTGCGGGAAGAACAGGATGAAGAGCATGAAGTTGGCCAGGTTGCGTTCGGCGCGGACATGGCCGCGATAGACGTCGACCATGTAGTTGATGGCTTCGAAGGTGTAGAACGAGATGCCTACGGGCAAGATGACGCTGAGCACGGGCAGCGAGGCCGTTTGCCCCATGGCTTCGAGGGAGGCCCGCAAAGAATCGAGGAAGAAGTTGGCGTACTTGAAGTAACAGAGCAACCCGAGGTTGCCCAGGATGTTGACGGTGAGCAGCAGCTTCTTCAAGCGCGGCTGGCCGCTGGCCCGTTCGATGCCCAGGGCCAGGAAGTAGTCGATGGTCGTGGAGAAGCAGATGAGCGCCGCCAGCCAGCGATTCCAGCTCGCGTAGAAATAGAAGCTGGCCACCAGCAGCAAGTAAACGCGCGGCCGCTTCCAGGGCAGCAGCCAGTACAGCGTGAAGATCGCGACGAAGAAATAGAGATACTGCAGCGAACAGAAGAGCATGGCGTTCCTTGCCTCCAGACAGGGACCGTCTCCGCGGTTCCAGGCGAGCAGTGTAGGGAGCGAGCCGCAGTGGTGCAATGCCAGTGAGCTGCAGATTTGCCCGGATTGCGCGCGCTACCGGGCCGTGATCAGCACGCAGGTGTTGATGAACTTGTCCTCGAAGGTTCGCCACGTGAAGTAATCGCCCAGCCAGGGCACTTCACCCAGAAGAGGCACCTTGACGACCTTGCCCGCGACACCATGCTCCTCGAAACCGCCAACAACGATTGTCTCGCCCGGAGCAAGGAGCACGCACGACCGCGCCCGGGCGGTGGCGCGGCCAGCGATCACTTGACCTTCGAGCAGGTCAGGACGGCGCCGGGCCACCTCCATCTCCACTTCCACGACGATCTTGCCTTTCTTGGTCCGGCCCGCCAGGAGCGTCACGGTCGCGGCCCGTTCCCCCTGGGCGACCAGCATCCACTGCCCGGACTTTCCGTACGGCAAGATCCGGCGCGGCAGAACGTCGACCGTCAGAACCTCTCGATCCTCGAGCTGTCGAAGGCGCTTCCAGGTTTGCTCGAGATCGGCAGTGGGAATGACCTCGAGAAAAACGCTGGGTTGCACTGCGCCGAAGTGGCCGTCCTCGAACTCGCCGCTATTTCTCGGCGCGGCGACGAAGATGCTGCGCGTTTGCCGCAGGTCGGCGGGGCTGCCAGCATCGGTTTGCAGTGCGCGGTAACGGAGGCTATCGACCTCGACGAAGCTGACCTTGACCTCAATGGGCTTGCGCGCAGGCACTTCGGCGGCTTTGCCGCCCAGGCCACCGACAAAAAGGATCAGAACAGCCAGCCCACTGCGCATGACGTGCCTCCGCTCGTTCGAGCACCGTTTCACGTTTCGGCCGGGCAATGTAAGAGGCGGGCCGCGGCGGTGCAATACCAGTGACGCTTCCAGTCGTCCGCTTGCCCCAGGTTTCACACACTGTTTGTCGAAATGGCAAACGGACAGCAACTTGCAAGGCTGGTAAAGTGGTGAGGTCTGCCCGCCTGTTCGCCATCACGAGGGTCCCACCATGCAGCCTGCACGCCTTCTCACCCTGATCTTCGTTCTATCGCTGGGGCCGACCGTTCGCGCGGCGGAGCCGAAGTCCGGCGAAGACCTTGGCAAGCTGCCCGCCAATGAGTGGGTGCTCCTCGATCGCGAAGACAGTGCGGGCGGCAAACAATTCGCGCGGGCCATCTACGCCGACAACGTCGACCGCCTCTATCTCTGGGGCACCGGCGGCAAGATGCCGGCACGCAACGTTTACCTGCGTTACGAGCTGGAGGCGTTGAACCCGAAGTCGCCGGGCTGGCAGCCCGCCTTTCCGGCGGCCCGCAAGAACGAGTGGACGGCGGAAAAGTATCCGCCCTTCCGCATCTACGGGCAGTCGGGGCCGGACGGCCTGAAGTTCGATGAAGGCCCGCGGCTACAGGTCGTGAGCGGCTACCATGCCACCAACCGCGTGCGCTGGTGGGATTTCGACGGCGTGAAGCGGCCCAGCCCGATTCACACCTTCAACATGGCCTGCTGGGACTCGAAGCGGGGCCGCCTCCTCTACTTCAGTGATGGCTGCACGTTTGCCCTCGACCCGCGCAACAACACGTGGACCGACCTGAAGCCGGGCAATCATCCCACCACGTGCCGATCCGTGGCCTGGGCAAGTCTCTGCTACGACGCGGGCCGCGACCGCGTCTTGCTCTTCGGCGGCGGCCTCGCCACGAACCCGACCGGGGCGGCGCCGACCTGGATCTATGACTGCGCGAAGAATACGTGGCAGCGGCCCGATCTGAAGAGCGAGCCGCCGCCCCGCTGCAACGCGCCCATCATCTACGAACCGCAAACGCAAACGCTGGTGTTGTTTGGCGGCTACAACCAGTCGGCCGCCCTGAACGACACGTGGGTCTACGCTGCGCGCGCGGACCGCTGGGAAGAACGGAAGCCGACGGTCGCGCCGCCGCCGATGTATGAGGTGGCGGCCGCTTGCCTGCCGGAGGGCAAAGTCCTGGTCTGCGGCGCGGATGCGCGCAAGATCCGTCGCAACAACCAGGCTGCCTCCTCGGCGCTCAAGGAAACATGGGTTTACGATGTTGCGACGAACACCTGGACGCCGATCAGCGCCGGGTTGAATTTGCCCGGCTACACCTGGCTGACGGCGGATGTCGCGCGCAAGCACGGTGTGGCCTTGCTGGTGGCGTTTGGCCCGGAGCGGCGTACGTACGCGCTCCGCTACGAGACCTCGGCGGCGGCCGCCAAGCTGCCCGGAGCTGCGCCGGGCACGATCGCCTGGAAGTATCCGGAGCAAAAGGAATCGCTGGAACAAGCAGCGGCCCCCGACCGCGCGGCCCAGGCCAAGAAGCTGGCCGGGCTGCCCGTGAATCAGTTCGTGGATGCCGAGCCGCCCGGTTTCCTGATCAGCAAGACCTGGTCGACAGCCGTCCTCGACACGGATCGCTCGGAGGTGCTTTACCTGGGCGGCGGGCACTCGGGCTACTCGGGCAACGACATTGCCCGCTACAGCCTGGAAGACAATCGCTGGAGCCTCGATTTTCCGCCGCGCTTCCCGCCCTATCTCGAGGGCACCAACGCCGGGATCTATGGCTGGAGCTACGGCATGATGCCGTTCAGCCAGCACACCTATCTCTGGTACTGCTACGATCCGGCGTCCAAGACGATGGTGTATCTGGCGCGGCCCGCCATTCCGGATGGGACCGAGGTCCAGGTCACGGACGATCCCAAGAGCTTGTTCATCTTTGACGAGAAGAAGCATGGCCAGGCCAGCTGGGTTTACGATCCGGCGAAGAAGAAGATGCTGCCCCCCAGCTTTGGCCGCTCGTTCGCCAACCCGTGGCATCTATCGCTGATGGGCACGCCGCAAGGGGTCTTCGCCATGTGCGAGGGCGAGTTGCATCGGGCCAGGGTCGAGCGTGACAGCGGGCAGGTGGCGTGGCAGCTGGTCGACGGCGACTTCCCGAAGCCGCGGCAGGCCATCAAGTACCACTACGAGTTCCAGCCGCTGGTACACGACACGAAGCGCGCACGCCTGGTGCTGTTGAAGGGAGACCGCCAGCGCGTGGATGTGTTTGCCCGCGAAATGAAGGAGGGCAGCAAGTGGAGCCAGCTGGAAACCAAGGGGGCGGCCCCCATCGGCCGCGAGGCGGTCTATCTCCCCAAGCACGACACCATCCTGTGGCTCGGCGACAAGCTGTGCGCCTTCGACTGCGCGACGAACCGGATGGCCGAGCTCGACGTCGAGCTGCCCAAGGGCTCCTACAACCACGAGTGTGCCATGGTGTACGATCCGAAACACGATGTGTGTATTGCCCTCATCCCGAAGAGCTTCACCGGGCCAATGCAGACATTCCTGTTCCGCTTCGATCCAAAATCAGCCAGGTATCGGTGATGGTCTGATGCGGTTGGCCTCGGGCCGTTCACGCTTCCTGCCGACTGCGGTCTGCAGTCTGGCGATTTCGCGTGCCGTGAGCTTCACAGCACCGGCGACAGCAGGCGGCAGGCGTTCTCCAGCATCTGCGGGCCAACGGGCCGCCGCGCGAACGCATCCGGGTCGACCCGGATCGAATGGCCCAGATCGCGCAGGAAGGCTTGTTCCAGCTCCGCGGTCACTTCAGGCGAGTAGAACAGGCAATTCACCTCGAAGTTGAGGTGCAGGCTGCGATTGTCGAAGTTGGCCGTGCCGACCGTGGCCCACTCGCCATCGACCATCACCACCTTCGAGTGCATCATCCCTTTCTTGAACTGGTAGACCTTGACGCCGGCATCGAGCACCAGCCCCCAGTAGTAGCGGGCCGCATAAAACGGAATCCAGCGATCCGGATGCCGCTGACTCAAGAGTCGCACGTCGACGCCGGAACGGGCCGCCAGACACAACGCATCCAGCAAGCCCGCATCGGGCACAAAATAGGGAGAAGCGATCCACAGCCGCCGCCGGGCCCGGATGATGGCCGTGAAAAAGATCTCGCGGATCGTCTTCAGCTCTTGATCGGGCCCGGACTGAATGACCTGGATCGGGGAGTCGAAGGTGGCGGAGCGGCCCGGGATGTCCTTGGAAGGAAGTGCGCCGTCGCTCCAATCTGCCAGCGTATCGGGGAAGTAGGCGGGCCCTCTCAGGTTCTCGTCGGCGGCAAAGTCCCAGTCTTCGGTGAACACACGCTGCAGTGCGTGAACCGCGCGCCCTTCCAGGCGGAGATGGGTGTCGCGCCAGAAGCCGAAGAAGGGAACCTTGCCCAGGTATTCGTCGCCGATGTTCAGGCCGCCGGTGAAGACCACCTGGCCGTCGACGATGAGGAGCTTGCGGTGATCGCGCAGGTTGACCTGGATGCGGCGGCGAAACGGGTTGAGGGGCAGAAACGCGCGGCACTTGCCGCCCGCTTCCAGGAGCGGTTTCAACACGCGCCAGCTCAGCCGCCGCGAGCCGATGGCATCGTAGAGCAGGCGAACTTCCACGCCTTCCCTGGCCTTCCGCGCCAGCCGCTCCAGGAAGAGCTGGCCCGTGGCGTCATTTTGAAAGATGAAGTACTCGAGATGAATATGGTGGCGGGCCGCTTCGATGGCGGCCAGCTTGTCGGCGAACGCGGGCTCCCCTTCGTGGTAGAAGATGACCCGGTTGCGCGTGCTGACCGGATAGGCGCCGCACAGTTCAGCAAGCCGGCGGACGTCGTCGCCCGCATGATGGCCGTGCGCCAGGACGCCGGAATCGGCCCCCAGGCGCGGATTCGATCGACGAAAGTGCTGACTATGCAGCTTCTTGCGCCGCAAGGGCCGATGCACGTGCTGATAGCCGAACACCACGAACAGCAGGGCCCCCAGGAACGGCACAAAGAAGACCAGCAAGCACCAGGCCACTGCCGACGTCGAGTCCTTCTTCGTCATCAGCACCCAGACGATGGTCGCCACCATGACCAGCGCGCCGAGTACGGCCGTCAGTTCGATGTAGAAGGTGCGCCAGAGTTCCAAGAATGGCCCTCCCGTCGTCAGCTACCAGCTGGTCTTGGAAGCGGGCAGCGCTGTAGAATTTCTCCTGGCCCCACAAAACATTCCTTCCGAGGAGACTCCGATGTTTTACCGTACCTGGGCGATCGTGGCGACCGTGCTGGTCGTGGTGCTGGCCACTGGCTGGGGCGTGCGCGAACGCTCGTTTGCGGCCGATGACGACAGGCTGGAATCGCGCACCGTCAATCTTTCCGATCTCAAGTTCAAGGACATCGTCTTCGACGACACCGTGCGTGGCGATGTGGCCATATTCTTCGAAGGGGAAACGGCCGGGACGCGCGACTTCGTCACGGGCATCGCCCGCATCCGCCCGGGCCTGTCGCCCCACCCCGTGCACAAGCATCCCGAAGAGGAGAT
>JBFWSD010000222.1:0-8249 GCA_050248575.1 Gemmataceae bacterium | reverse complement strand
CAATGTGCTCGTCGTCATCTATGGACTCGAGCTGCTGCTGGGCAACTCCGGCCCCATCAACGCCACGCTCGTCGGCCTGGGGGCCGTCTCGGAACCGCTGAAGCTCTATCACAACTTCACGGGGGTGGTGATCGGCGAGGTGTACTTGATCCTGCCCTACGCGGTGCTGGTGCTGGTGTCGGCTTTGGATCGGATCGATGCGAGCCTGGTGCCCGCCGCCCGCGGGCTGGGGGCGAGCCCGTGGCAAGCGTTCTGGCGGGTGACGTTGCCCCTCTCGGCGCCCGGGATCGCGCTGGCCGCCTTATTGAGTTTGATCTGGGCACTCGGCGCCTTTGCCGGTCCCGTGTTGCTGGGCAGCCCTGAGGAGCTGACGCTGGCGGTGGAAGTGCAACGACAGACCTTCGAAAATCTGAACTGGCCCCGCGGCGCCGCCACCGCGGTGTTGATGCTGCTGACCCTCTGTGCCTGCCTGGCCCTCTACCAGGTGCCGGCGAAGTTTTTGCGGAGTCGCGTGACACGGTGACACGGTCGGCTCTGCCCTGGGCTGACATATTTGAGCCCTTCGGGCTCTTCGGTGACCAGCTTTGGAATACGCAGATGTTCGAGTTTCCACGCTCTCAATTCTGGCTGCGGGCTTATGGCTTGGCGGTGCTGGCCCTGTTGCTGTGGCCACTGGCCTACGCCGTGTGGGTGTCGTTCACGCCGGGCGAGTTGCTGGCGCCGGCCCGGGGCGAGTGGTCGCTGCGCTGGTATCGGCAGTTCTTTGACAATCGCCAGTGGATGGCGGGCCTGTGGAACAGTTTGATCGTGGCCCTCCTGGCGGTGGCGGCCGCGCTCGTCGGCGGTGTGGGACTGGCTCTCGCGCTGACGCGTCATCACTTCCGGGGCCAGCGATTCTTGTCGCTGGCGGTGCTGTTGCCTCTCTTCGTGCCTGCGGTGGTGCTCGGCATGAGTTTGCTGCCGTGGGTGCGGGTGCTTGGCCTGTGGGGCACGCGTCTCTCGGTCGCGCTGGCGCACGGGCTGTGGGGGCTGCCCGTCGTTTTCCTGGTGGTGCGTGCGGCCCTCGAGGAAGTGGACCCCGACGTGGAGAGCGCGGCCCGCGGGCTGGGGGCCGCGCCCTTGCTGGTCTTTCGCCGCATCACGCTCCCCTTGATTCTGCCCGGCGTGCTGGTGGGGGCCATCATGGGTTTCATCCTTTCGCTCAACGAGTTCATGATTGCCCTGTTTCTGTGTACGCCGGAGATCGAGACCTTGCCGAAAGTGATCTGGCCCAACTTGCGATACACGCTGACGCCGCTGGTGGCCGCGGCCTCCTGCGTGACCATGCTGGTCACCCTGGCCGGGCTGGCCCTGGTGGCCTGGCTCTTGAAGCTCGAACGCTTCGTGGATCATCTGCTGTCCGAGCAATCTCCAAAGCGTTCATCGACAGGGCCCTAAAGAGGAACCAACCACAAGCTCGCAGAGAACGCAGAGAATCACCGGCAAGGTCTCTGCGTTCCTTGGCGTTGAATCGGGAACGGCGCAAGCTTGTCACAACTCTACTATTGTCAAAGCCTCTTCTGAATGTCAGAATCACGCGGCCCGCTTCCGTTCGCCGTCCTTGCTACGAGAGACCGCCGATGGCAGACCGTCCTTCGCGCCGAGACCTGATACGCGGCAGTGCCCTGGCCACCGTGCTGGGCAGCTTCGAGCTGCTGCCCAATGCGGCCGGGCAGGGAGGTTATTACCCCACGCCGGCATCGAATGCGGCCCAGTACGATTTCACGCGCGACGCGGCGGCCTTGCAGCCCGACAAGATCGTTGACAGCGCTTGCCAGTTCTGCAACTCGCTGTGCCGCCTCAAGGTGCACCTGAAAGCGGGCCGCATCATCGGCGTCCGCGGCGATGCCGCTGATCCAGTGCAAGCGGGCGGCCTGTGCGTGAAGGCCGACCTGATGACCGAGCTCGTCTACAATCGCTTTCGCCTGCGCCGGCCCCTCAAGCGGGCCGCCGGCGCCAAGGGCGCGCCCGACTCGAAGTTCGTCGCCATCGGCTGGGACGAGGCGCTCGAGACCATCGCCAAAAAGTTCCTGGAGCTGCGCGACGCCGGTGCGGCGCGGGCCATCGCCAACAAGACATCGGGCCGTCTGCCCCGCGGCGTCGGTGCGCTGGTGGGCCGACTCTTCACCTTGCTGGGCAGCCCGAACGATACCGACGTTGGCCCGGTTTGCAATGACGCGGGCGGCAACGCACTCGCCTGGACCTTCGGGCTGGGCAACTTCACCAACGGCTATGGCCTCGACCCGGCCACCGGCAAGGAAGACCTGGGCGCGAGCAAGTTCTTCCTCTTCCTCGGCACCAACTAGGCCGAGACGCATCCGGTCACTTTCGCCTATCTCTTGCGTTCGCGCGAAAAGACGGGAGCGAAGCTGGTGGTCGTCGATCCGCGCAAGACGCCGACCGCGGCTTACGGCGATCGGTGGCTGGCCCCGAAGCCACATACCGACCTGGCCCTGGTGCTGGCGTGGCTGCAGCACATCCTCGAGAACGAGTTGTACGATAAGAGATTCGTGGAGCGCTGGGTGCTCGGTTTCGCCGCGCTCAAGAAACACATCCTCGACAAGGGCTACACGCCCGCCTGGGCCGCCAAGGTCACCGGCGTGCCCGAGGAAGAAATTCGCCGCGTGGCCGAGGACTACGCCAAGGCCAAACCGGCGGCGATCTTCTGCAACGCCGGCATCTCGCATCAGCTGAACGCCTTCGATACTTACCGGGCTCTGGCTTTCCTGGCCGCGATCACGGGCAACATCGGCGTGCCCGGGGGCGGCTGCAATTTCATGCATAATACCTGGCCCGGCGGGCTCAACTTGCCCGCTCTGGAAGGCAAGCTTCCCGAACGCGGCACCGCGCTGCCCGTTGGCCCGGACTATTTCGCCGAATCGATCCTGACCGGCCGGCCCTATCGATTGCGGGCCATCGTCACGCAGGGCAACCCGCTCCTGGGCTGCGCCAACACCGCGAAAGTCCGCCGCGCCTTCCAGGAGCTCGACTTCTACGTCTACACCGGGCTCTTCCTGGAAGAACCCGCCTACTACGCCGACATCATCTTGCCCGTGTGCAGCGGCTTCGAGATGGAAACCGTCTACATGCGCCGCGACGACCGGGCCATTCGCTGGCAAAAACAGGCCGTCGAGCGCGTCGGCGAAGCAAAACCCGACTGGGAAATCTGGATCGAGCTGGCCCATGCCCTGGGCAAGCACGACAAGAAAAACGGGGCCGACTACTGGACCAGGCCCTTCCCTCTGGAGTGGAAGGACTATCGCAAGCTGTGGGCCACCTTCGTCGAGCTGACGCCCGGCATGGGTGGCATGACGCAAGAGCGGCTGGAGAAACGCGCCGAGCCGCTGAGATGGCCCTGCCCGAACGCCAAGCATCCGGGCGTCAGCACCCTCTACCACGATCATCCGTCGTGGTACGAGGCCGTGGCCAGCCTGGCGCCCGACAAGAAAGACCGCCGTTTCCTGACGCCTTCGGGCAAGGTGGAGATTCACACACCGGAGCTCGACAAGAAACTCGCCGTGGCCGGGCACGCGGCGCTGCCCATCTTTTACACGCATCCTGAAGTGACCGGGCAGAACCCCACCCTGGAATACAGCATGGAACTGGTGCGTAATCCGGTCAACCCGCAGGCGGTCACGCCGAAGGTAAAGCTGGGCGTGGCGGGCAGGAACGACATTCACAAGCAGTATCCGCTGATGGGTATGATCGGGCGGCCCAGCGTGGTGCACTTTGCCGGCGTGACGCACTGGACCTACACGGGCAAGGAACTCAACGGCATCCGCTTGATCCAGATTCATCCGCGGGCTGCAGTGGCCGCCGATATCAAGAACGGCGACGAGATCGTCGTCGAGAGCCCGCGTGGCTCGATCAAGGGGACGGCCTTGTTGTGGGAGGGAATCCGGCCCGACACGATCTTCGTGCCGAACACGTTTGGGCCGGCGCAGAAGATGGGAGACGACCTGATGGTGCCAGCCTATGAGCCCGCGAATCTCTTGCTCGACGATCGCTACTTCGACAACCTCTCCGGGCAACAGGCCTACAAGTGCTTTGCCTGCCGCATCCGCAAGGCGTAGGATGCCAGCGGAGGGAACAACATGCTGGCGCATGCATTCAAGGAATGGGCGGTTATTTGCCGGGCCCTCGAACTGGGCCGCCAGGCCATCCTCCTGCGCAAGGGGGGGATTGCCGAAGACGCGGGCGTCTTCCAGCTCGAGCACAAGCGCTTCTGGCTCTATCCCACGTACGTGCATCAGCAGCGCGCGGGCATCAAGGAAGAAGCGCTTGCCCTGCTTGCCGAGGTGGAGCAACAGCGGCCCGCCGCGGGCAAGATCCGGCTGAGTCACTTTGCCGAGGCGGTCGGCATCTATCACCTGCACGACTTGCCCGCGGCGCTCATGCTGCAGAGCATGCATTCCTGGTCGGAGGCGACCGTGGCCCAGCGTTTTCATTACCGGGCGCCGGGCCTCTTTGTCGTTGCGGTGCGCGTCTTCCAGGTTGCGGAAGCCATCGAGCTGGACGAGACCGAACAGTACGCGGGCTGCAAGAGCTGGGTCGAACTCGAACGGCCCCTGGAAACGGCGGGGGCAACACCTGCCCTGGACGATGCCGCCTTCCATGACTTGCTGCGCAAGCTCGACGATTTCCTGAATCCCACCGCGTTCGCGTGACGGGCCGCTCAACCGTCCAGCGTCTGGGATTTGGCGAGGCCGACGGCGGTGTCGTGGTGCCCGCGTGCCCGGCCTACTTCTTCGCGCCAGCGGTCGCGCTTGTTCCAGTAGACGAAGGCGATCGCCTGGGTTACCAGCAGCCACGCGCCGCCATAGATGAGAAAGCCAACCTCGGGGTACGAGGCCATCAGGCTGCCGCTGGCAAACAGCAAGAGCGCGGCCACCACGAAGCGGCGCGTGAACAGGAAGCTGGCCACCAGCAACACGAACGAGCTGATCGTGGCCAGGAAAGGCAGACACAGCTGGATGGGCTGCTGCAGCACCAGCGTCAAGATCGCCACGTCGCAGGCCATCAGCAGAAAGATGATCCACAAGCTGCGGACGTAACGCTGCAGGGGCGAATCTTCGATCTGCGGTTCGCCGGTGATCAGCTTCGCACTCACCAGGGCGACGATGATCTGCGCGAGCCAGACGCCCGCCAGCGCCCAGTGATAAGGGGGCTGCGAGATTTCTGCCGCCAACAGGTAATGCGAGGCCAGGCAAGCGGCCAGGTTGAGCCAGCCCCACACCGAGTACATCAGCCAGTGATTCTCGAGGGCCGCGGTCCGTTCCAGTTGATCGAGCATGTCGCGTTGCAGTCGCGCCTGGCGTGCGGGCAGATCGGAGCCCAGACCTGAAGGGTCTGTCGTCGTCGTCGATTCCATGGTGCAGTCCGGATGCGAGTACGAGGTGATTGTTCCGAGCCCCGATTATGCCAGGAGGCGGGGAATTCTGGGCAAGAATTGCCGGTCCGCTAGACCTTGCCCGCGCCAGTGCGGGCGGACAATCGGCACGATCGGCAAGTCGATAACCGGAAGACAGGCGGACAGTCGTCAGACTTGATGATGGGGCAAACACCAGTACCAAACAAAGGGTAAACCTGGGTTTTTGGCGGCGTTTTGCCCCGCCAGACCAGTACTTTGGTGTCGCTCCGCATTTCCTGTCCGCCTCCCCCGAACTTGAGCGATTGAAGCATTGATGAGCACTGAAGTCGAGCACTGGTTGGAAGCGCCCGCGCCGGTTCAACGGCGCGAGCCCATGCCGGCACCGTTTGCCCGCCTCAACGGGCAGATCGTGAAGGGAGTGGCAGCGCAGTACTTCCACGGTGCGGGCTCGCTGCTCGAGATTGGCGGGGATCAACTCCGCCCCTGGCTCAACGGCGAATGGGCAGACCGCTTCGGGCCGGCGTCGGAATCGGCGAACGCCCTGCCCGCCGCCGATGCCTCGCAAGACAGCGTGCTCGGGCTGGATGTCTTCGATCAGCTGGACGACCCGGAGCGGGCGCGCGATGAGATTGCCCGCGTGCTCGCACCGGGCGGCACCTTCCTCCACTTCCTCGATGAAGGGCAAGGCTACCTCGAACCGCTCTTCGATCACCTGGTGCGAAGCGGCGAAATCCCCTTCCCGAATTTCCTGGCCGACGAAGGGCTGCTTTCCCAGCTCGACGAAAATCAGCGGGCGAGGCTGCCCGAGGCGGCCCTGCATCACGATCTGCTCGTGGCCAGCTGGCAAGAATTCGGCGCGGTCTTGCAGATCCTGTTCGAGCTGGGGCACTCGATCAGCAACCGGCTCATTCCGTACGCGCGGCTGTTCCGGCCCGCCACGTTCAATCTTCAGGAAGCGGCTGCCGAGTTCCGCCGCCTGCGCGAAGACGGGCGCGCTCGCGAACGACTCAACAAGATGCTGTTGACGGTCTATCTGGCGGTCACCGATGACGTCGACCAGGAACTTGCCCCGCTGCACTTCCGGCCGCTGGCAGCGCACGAGTACTTTGCGGGCCGGCTCGCCGAATGGTTCGACGATCAGCACGGCTTCGACATCGAAATGTGCGAGCTGGTTGCTGCCCGCGAAGAACGAGTTCGGGGCGGCGAACTTCCTGCCCCCGACCTTTATCATCTCTGCTCCGTCGGGCAACGGTTGTCGCGCCGCAACGCACCCGACCAGCTGGTGGGCCGCGATCTGGCCACGCTCGGCAAGAACGCGCGCGATCACGCCCAGCGCCATCACGCCGAACTGTGCGTGGTCGAATCGGGCATGCACGTCTTTGTTGCCCGCAAGCGCTGACGGCCACTCAGCAACCTGGCGAGACAAGGCAAGGTAGGCCCTTCGCGGCATCATCTTCTATTGCTCTCTTCTGTTGCCCCACGTCAAGCTGCACAAACTGGCCCGCGAAGGTCGACTTTGCCGGTTGTATTCAATTCGCAATTCCAATCGGTCGATAAACAGGATGTGGCACTTTTTCGACTCAAGTCGCACGGGCTGAACGTCTGCCTGCTCCTGTTGCTGGCCGCTGCGGCCGCGCCTGCGCAATCAACCGGCGTCGACGACCTGCGCCGCGAGTTCGATCAACGCCTGCAGCAACTGCGCGACGAACAAGAGCGGCAACTTCGCCAGGCCGACGAGCGCTATCGCCGCCTCGAGGAAAAGTACCAGCGGCTCGAACAACGGATCGAGGGCCGCACGCCCGAGATCATCCCGGTGCAGAACGTCGAGCCCGCCGCCCCCGAGGCCGGCGGCGAGCCCTTCGAACGCAATTTCCAGCCGGTCGAGGAAGACGACAACGACTTTCACGTGCCGCTCTATGCCAGCTTCGACGAGGGCATGCGTCTCTCCTCCTTCGACGACGAATACCAGCTACGCATCCATCTGCTCGGGCAGACGGACTTCAAGTCGTTTGTGCCGGGCGACCAGGAACCGGCCCGCAGCGGGCTGTACATCCCGCGTTTCCGCGTTTACTTCGAAGGCACCCTGACCGATCCAGTCGAGTACGAGCTGTCGATCCAGCGCAGCGTGGAGGGAACGTTCGACGTGCTCGACGCCGATATCAACTTCCACTACTGGGATCAGTTCCAGGTGAAGTTCGGTCGTTTCCTGGTGCCCTACAGTTACGACTGGTACAACCACCTGGAGCAGTGGTTCATCACGCCGGAGCGTGGCCTGTTTCCGCTGAATTTCGGCCTGTCGCGCGAGGCGGGCCTGATGTTCTGGGGCTGGCTGTTCGAGCATCGCCTCGAATATGCCACGGGCGGCTTCGACGGGCAGCTGTTCGGCCTGGCCGATACCAACACCACGCGCGACTGGGTCGGCTACGTCAACGCCCTCCCCTTCCGCCGCAGCGAAGAATACCCGCTGCTGCGCTTCTTCAACTTTGGCGGCTCGATCGCGCTGGGGCAGCAGACCTACGCGGCCGCTCCGTTGCCCTTGCGTACCGCCGTGCAATCGTCGGAGAACGATGAAGCGGCGCAGGGGGCTTCGCCCGTTTTCCTCATCTGGAACGAAGACGTCGTGGCCCAGGGAGGCCGCTTCCAGGGAGCCATCCACTTCGCCTGGTACGTCAACCACCTGTCGCTGGAGGGCGAGTGGCAGATCGGCGCCTTCGAGTACCTGCGCGGCTTCGGCTTCCTCTATCCGCACGTGACCGTGCCGGTCACCGGTTTCCACCTGGCCGCGGGCTACTTCATCACGGGCGAGACGGTGGAGAAACGGACCGTGGTGCAACCGTTG
>JBFWSD010000221.1:0-8262 GCA_050248575.1 Gemmataceae bacterium | reverse complement strand
CTTGCTGCCCGCCTCGAAGTCGCGGGCATCATCCGCAATTCACAATCGAAAATCGAACGTCGAAAATCGAAAATCGAACTGGCGATTCGCCTTTGGATGTCACGAGTCTACCATTCGCTCGGCGTGCCGCATGCATAAGATGAAAGTAGGCCGCCAGCACATCCGGACGCGAGGCACAGGAATGGAGAAGGTCAGAGTCAACGGCGACATCGACACCACCGAGACCCAGGAATGGCTCGATTCCCTGGAAGGAGTTTTGCAGAGCGAAGGGCCGGAGCGGGCTCGTTTTCTGCTCACCGAGCTCAAGGACAAGGCCGTGCGGCAGGGGGTGTCGATCCCCTTCACGGCCAACACGCCCTACATCAACTCGATTCCGGTCGACGGGCAGCCCCCTTTTCCGGGCAGCCGCGAAATCGAGCGCCGCATCAAGAGCCTGATCCGCTGGAACGCGATGGCCATGGTGGTGCGTGCCAACAAGCGCACCGAGGGCATCGGCGGCCACATCTCCACCTATGCTTCAGCGGCCACGCTGTATGAAATCGGCTTCAACCATTTCTTCCACGGCCGCAGCGACGAAGGGGGCGGCGACCAGGTCTACTTCCAGGGGCATGCATCGCCCGGCATCTATGCCCGCGCCTTCCTGGAGGGCAGGCTCTCCGCGGCCCGGCTGGCCAACTTCCGTCGCGAGCTCGGCTCGGGCGGCGGGCTCTCTTCCTATCCGCATCCGTGGCTCATGCCCGGCTTCTGGCAGTTCCCCACCGTCTCGATGGGGCTGTCGCCGTTGATGGCGATCTACCAGGCCCGCTTCAATCGCTACCTGGAACACCGCGGCCTGAAAGATACGTCGAAGCAGCGCGTGTGGTGCTTTGTCGGCGACGGCGAGACGGATGAGCCCGAGACGCTGGGCTCGATCTCGCTGGCGGCCCGCGAGAAGCTCGACAACCTCGTCTTCATCGTCAACTGCAACCTGCAACGGCTCGATGGCCCGGTGCGGGGCAACGGCAAGATCATCCAGGAGCTCGAAGCCGTCTTCCGCGGCGCGGGCTGGAATGTGATCAAGGTCGTCTGGGGCAGCGACTGGGACCCGCTCCTGGCCCAGGACAAGAACGGCCTGCTCGTGAAACGCATGCAAGAAGCGGTGGACGGCGACTACCAGAAATACTCGGTCGAATCGGGCGCCTTCATTCGCAAGCACTTCTTCGGCAAGTACCCCGAACTGCTCGAGCTGGTCGATCACCTTTCCGATGAGCAGCTGCGCAAGCTGAATCGTGGCGGGCACGATCCCGAGAAGGTCTACGCGGCCTTCAAGGCTGCCGTCGAGCACCGTGGTGCTCCCACCGTGATCCTGGCCAAGACCGTCAAGGGCTATGGCCTGGGCGAAGCCGGCGAGGGCCGCAACGTCACCCATCAGCAAAAGAAGCTCAATGACGAAGAGCTCAAGGAGTTCCGTACCCGCTTCGGCATTCCGATTTCCGACGAGGAGGTGGGCACGGCCCCGTTCTATCATCCGGGCGACGAAAGCCGCGAGATCAAGTACCTGGTGGAGCAGCGGCAGAAGCTGGGGGGTTATCTGCCCGAGCGCACGGTCGAGTGCCCGAAGCTGGAAGCCCCCGCGCTCGACAAGTTCAAGAACTTCCTGGCCGGCTCCGGCGACGGCGAGTTCTCCACCACCATGTCGTTCGTGGGCATGCTGCGCACGCTGCTGGAAGACAAGACGCTGGGCAAGTGGGTTGTGCCCATCATCCCGGACGAGGCCCGCACCTTCGGCATGGACGCCTTCTTCAAGAAGTTCGGCATCTACTCGAACGTGGGCATGCTTTACGAGCCCGTCGACGCGCAGACGCTGCTCGCCTATCGCGAAGCCAAGGACGGGCAGCTTCTCGAAGAAGGCATCACCGAGGCGGGCTCGATGTCCTCCTTCATCGCTGCCGGCACGGCCTACGCCACGCACGGCATCCCGACGATACCCTTCTTCATCTACTACTCGATGTTCGGCTTCCAGCGGATTGGCGACCTGATCTGGGCCGCCGCCGACATGCGCACGCGCGGCTTCCTGCTGGGCGGCACCGCGGGCCGCACCACCCTCAACGGCGAAGGGCTGCAACATCAAGATGGCCACAGCCACGTGCTCGCTGCCACCGTGCCGACGGTGCGGGCCTACGATCCGGCCTTTGCCTTCGAGCAAGCCGTCATCATCCGCGACGGCATCCGCCGCATGTACACCGAACAGGAAGACACGTTCTACTATCTCACGCTGGGCAACGAGAACTACTCCATGCCGAAAATGCCCGAGGGCGTGGCAGAAGGCATTCTCAAGGGGCTCTACAAGCTGAGAGATCCGCTCGAGGCGAGCAAGAAGAAGCAGCCCCCGTTGCACCTGATCGGCTCGGGCTCGATCCTGCGTCAATCGCTGCGGGCCCAGGAAATTCTCGCCGAGAAGTACGGGATCGCCGCCGATGTCTGGAGTGCGACGAGCTATCAGCTCCTGCGGCGTGAAGCACTCGCGGCCGAACGCTGGAACCTGCTGCATCCCGCCGAGAAGCCGCGTCGGCCCTATGTGCAAGAAGCCCTCGCTGGCGCCGACGGCGTCATCGTCGCGGCTTCGGATTATATGCGGGCCGTACCGGAAATGATTCAGCGCTGGGTGCCCCAGCTGTACGCGCTGGGCACCGATGGCTTTGGCCGTAGCGAGAGCCGGGCGGCCCTGCGGCGTTTCTTCGAAGTAGACGCCGAGTTCATCGTGCTGGCCTCGCTCCATCGCCTGGCCCACAAGGGGCAGTTCGACATGAAGAACGTGCAGAAAGCCATCGACGAGCTGGGCATCGATCCGGAAAAAATCGACCCCATGATCAGCTAACCAATGACCAGTCCAAACGGGACAAGAGAATGGCCACCGAGATCAAGTTGCCGCCGCTGGGCGAGAACCTGGAAGAGGGCGAAGTGCTCGACGTGAAGGTGTCGGCTGGCGACACCGTCGCCGAGGGTCAGGCCCTCCTCGAGGTCGAAGCCGAGAAGAGCACGGTCGAAGTCCCCGCGCCGCGCGCGGGCAAGATCGCCGAGATGCTCGTCAAGAAAGGGGACGTCATCCAGGTCGGGCAAGTGCTGTGCCGGCTCGAAGAAGGCAATGGCGCAGCCCTCAGAACAGACGGCGAGAAAGTCGACGCGGATACACGGCGACGCGGGGATGGGGAGAAAGACGACGCGGAGACTCGGCGACGCGGGGATGGGGAGAAAGACGACGCGGAGACTCGGCGACGCGGGGATGGGGAGAAAGACGACGCGAAGACTCGGCGACGCGGGGACAAGGAGAAAGACGAAGCGAAGCTTGAGCCTGCGGCACCAAGAGCAGAGTCCGTTGCGACGAAGGAGCACGTTGTGCCCGCCGGGCCAGCCACGCGTGGCCTGGCCCGCGAACTGGGGATCGATCTTCATCGAGTCACCGGTTCCGCACGCGGCGGCCGGGTCACCATCGAGGACCTCAAGGCCTTCGTGCGGCAACTGGCGAAGCAGTCTTCCGATGGAGTCAGTGTCGCTGCACCGGCGCTGCCCGACTTTTCCAGGTGGGGGCCAGTGGAGCAGCACAAGCTCGAGCCGATCCGTCGGCGCACGGCGGAGGCGATGGCCCGCGCCTGGGGCCAGGTGGCCCACGTCACACAGCATGACGAGTGCGACATCACCGAGCTGGACGCTTTTCGCCGCGAGGCCAGCGACGAGCGGGCCAAGCTGACCGTCACCGCCTTCGCATTGAAAGCGGCGGCCCTGGCTCTCAAGAAGTATCCGCAGTTCAACAGCAGCCTGGACCTGGCAGGCAACCTGCTCGTGGTCAAGGGCTACTACCATATCGGCGTGGCCGTGGATACCGAGCGCGGCTTGCTGGTGCCCGTCGTCCGCGACGTGGACCAGAAAGGCGTGCGGCAGCTGGCCGTGGAACTGGCCGAGCTGGCCGAACGTGCCCGCAAGCAGAAGCTGAGCGCCGACGACATGAAGGGGGGCACCTTCACCATCACCAACCTGGGCGGCATCGGAGGAACGGCCTTCACGCCAATCGTCAACTGGCCGGAAGTAGCCATCCTGGGGATGTCGCGGGGCAAGTTGCAGCCCGTGGTGCGGGGCGGGCAAGTGGAGACGCGCCTGATGTTGCCCCTGTCGCTATCCTATGATCACCGAGTCATCGACGGCGCGGATGCGGCCCGCTTCACGCGTTTCCTGGCCGAGCTGCTCGAGAAACCGGTGCGGATGCTGCTGTAGGAGATCTCGCCATGAAGACCGCGGAAGCCAGTTCGACCATCTATCTCGATCGAGACTGGAACGGCGCATTGCTGACGCCAAAAGAGTTTGACGACATCGAGGAATACGACGAACGCTACCGGTACGAGCTCATTCATGGAGTGGTGGTTGTGTCGCCCTTGCCCTCCAACCGAGAATCAGATCCCAATCAGACTCTTGGCCACTGGTTGCTGACGTACCAGGAAACACATCCGAAGGGTGGAGTCATTGACAAGACCTTGCCGCAGCAATATGTGCGAATACCCAAGTCACGGCGCATTGCCGATCGAGTGATCTGGTGCGGTCTTGGGCGGATGCCGGAATCCGAAGACTTGCCCACGATCGTGATCGAGTTCGTTTCACGGCGCCGCCGCGACCATGAGCGCGATTACAAGGTGAAGAAGAAAGAATACATGAAGCTGGGCATTCCGGAATACTGGATCATCGATCGCTTCCGCCGCACGATGACCGTGGTGACGAAAATTGCGGGCAAGGTCCACGAAAAGACGGTGAAGGAGGGCGAAGCGTATCGCCCCTCCAGGCTGCCCGGCTTCGAGCTTCCGCTCAAAAAACTGCTGGCGATTGCGGATGCGTGGTCGCGCTGATCGTCGCGAGGGCAGGACTCATGGCCAATACGAAGTAGCGGGTGTGGTGTGCTGGGGAGCGGGGGGCGCTAGCCCCCTGATTCGTCCCGAAAGGAAGCCGCGTAGGCTGCCGGTGGCTCAAGTGCAGGGACTGATGGCGGCAGCAGAGGGCTGACCTCCTCCGTCGTCGTTGCAAGCTGGGATCTCGAGGGACTCATGGCCGAAACGAAGCAAACGGATGTGGTGGTGCTGGGGGGCGGGCCGGGTGGCTACGCCGCCGCTTTCCTGGCGGCCGACAAGGGCATGAATGTCACGCTGGTCGATAGCCGCGAGCGGCCCGGCGGCGTGTGCCTGCATTGCGGCTGCATTCCGTCCAAGGCACTGCTGCACGCGGCCCGCCTGGTCATCGATGCCAGAGAAGCCGAGACCTGGGGCATCAAGTTTGGCAAGCCGCAGATCGACGTCGAGGCCCTGCGCAAGCAAGAGGTCAAGATCATCGACACCATGTCGAAGAACCTGCTCGAGCTGGCCAAGAAGCGCAAGGTCGACTACATCAACGCGCGCGGCACGTTCGAGAGCTCGACGGCCCTCAAGCTCGACAACGGCGGCCGCGTCGAGTTCAAGCACTGCATCCTGGCCACCGGCTCCAGTCCGGTGAAGATTCCCACACTCAGTATCGACAGCCCGAAGGTCATGGATTCGACCAGCGCCCTCAAGCTCGATGAGGTGCCGGAGAAGCTGCTCGTTGTCGGGGGGGGCTACATCGGCCTCGAGCTCGGCACCGTCTATGCCGCGCTGGGCAGCAAGGTCACCGTGGTCGAACTGACGGGCGGGCTCCTGCCCGGCGTCGATCGCGACCTGGTCCGCCCTCTGCAGGGCCGTCTCGAACATCTGCTCGACAAGATCTACCTCGAGACCAAGGTCGCCAAGCTCGAGGAAACCAAGTCCGGCATCAAGGTGAAGCTCGAAGGGGAGGAAGTCGAAGACAAGGAGCCCGTCTTTGGCCGGGTGCTGGTCTCGGTGGGCCGCCGCCCCAACACCAGGGACCTTGGACTCGAAAATACCGGCGTGAAGCTCGACGAGAAGGGCTTCGTGAAAGTCGACGAACAGCGCCGCAGTAGCGACGAACACATCTTCGCCATCGGCGACGTGGCGGGCGAACCGATGCTGGCCCACAAGGCCTCGCACGAGGGCAAGGTCGCCGTGGAAGCCATCGCCGGCGAAGCGGCCGCCTTCGAGCCCTGGGCCATCCCCGCCGTCGTCTTCACCGATCCCGAGATTGCCTGGTGCGGTCTGACCGAAACGGAAGCCAAGCGTGACAAGCGTGAGGTGAAGGTGGCCCGCTTCCCGTGGGGCGCCTCGGGCCGCGCCATGACCCTGTCGCGCACCGAGGGCCTGACCAAGCTGATCGTCGATGCCGAGACCGAACGGGTCCTGGGCGTGGGCATCGTCGGCGCCGGTGCCGGGGAGCTGATCGCCGAAGGCGTGCTGGCCGTGGAGATGGCCGCCACGGCCCGCGATCTGTCGCTGGTCATCCACGCGCATCCCACGCTGAGCGAATCAATCGGTGAAGCCGCCGACATGATCTTCGGCACCGCCACGCATCTGCTGCGACCGAAGAAGTAGCGTTCAGCAATCAGCGTTCAGCAATCAGCTTCGTGATCCAGAGAATGTCGATGTTTGATGTCGATGTTCGCGATCCGGCTGATCGCTGATTTCTGACTGCTCTCCGGTCGCGGATTGCTGATTGCTGACTGCTCTCCGGTCGCGGATTGCTGATCGCTGACTGCTCTCGGTCGCGGATTGCTGAACGCTGATCGCCCCCCTCACTTCTTGACCAGTCCGCGCAGCACGCGCAGGTTTACCCGGTCCATGTCGTCGTTGTCTCCTTCCTCCTTGGGTGTTTCCAGAATCATGGGCCGATTCGCGAAGCGGCGGTCGTTGACGAGCAGGCGGAAGGGCTCCAGGCCCAGGCAGCCCTTGCCGATGTGGGCGTGGCGGTCGACGCGGCTGCCCAGCGGTTTCTGGCTGTCATTCAGGTGAAAGGCGCGGAGGCGGCGCAGGCCGATCAGCTTGTCGAAGGTGCGAAAGGTGGCGCGGTATTCCTTCTCGGGGGCCAGCTCGTAGCCCGCCGCGTAGACGTGGCACGTGTCGAGACAGACGCCCAGCCGGTCCGCCTCAGCAACGCGGGCCAGCAAGCTGGCGAGATGTTCGAAGCGATAGCCCAGGTTGCTGCCCTGGCCCGCGGTTGTTTCAAGGAGAACTTGCACCTTGTAGCCCGGACAACGGGCATGGACTTCATCCAGGGCATTTGCTATCCGGGTCAGTCCAAATTCCTCACCCGCATCGAGACAGGCGCCTGGGTGCATGACCAGGTAGCGCAAGCCCAGGCGTTCGGCCCGTTCGACCTCGACCACGAAGGCGTCGAGCGAGCGGCGAAACAGCGTCTCGTCCGGGGAAGCCAGGTTGATGAGGTAGCAGTCATGGGCCATGGGCTGCTTGAGTCCCGTCGCACGCAGCGTCTTCTTGAAGAGGGCCACCTCCCCCTCCGCGAGCGGCTTGGCCGCCCACTGATTATTGTTCTTGGTGAAGATCTGCACGGCGTCGCAGGCGTCGGCCTGGGCGGCGAGCAGGGCCTTGTGGTAGCCCCCGGCGATCGACTTGTGGGCACCGAACAGTGGCATCTTGACCCCCAGCACAAGAGCGAAGCGGAGAACAGCAACGCGAAAACGCCAACTCCTGACGCGGAGACACGGAGACGCGGAGACGCGTGGAAGCTGCGTGACTCCGGCTGTTCAGTCCCTGAGTCTCCCACTCTCCGTGTCTCCGGGTCGGCCCCCTCCGCGTCGTTTGGACGAGCACAGCCCGCCTTACGCGCAGGGGCTGCCCATGCTGCCCATGATACCCGGAAGGCACAAGTAGTCCCACGCAGGCGGCAAAGTCCCATCTTTTGTGGTTTCGCGCGGGCTCTCTTTTCAGAACTAAACTGTTTCCGCCGATCCATATACACAGGGAATCGGCGTCGGGCCACCAAACAACCGCAGAGCCCGCGAACCAGCTCCCGCCGCCTTGGCTGCCTACGCGGCCCCGGCTTGATTGACAACCCAAAGGACGCAGTTATTGCTGTGAAGGAGCACACGATGAGCAACTCGAAGCGAAGCTGGCAAAAGCTCCGATCAAGGTGGCTGGGTGGAGTGGCTGCCCTGCCGTGCCTGTGGGCGCTGTCCGGAACAGCGCAGGCGCAGTAGTTGCCCATCTTCGAAGAGGCGAGCGAGATGCTGGCTGTCGAACACCCGGCCGGTGAGATCCTCGTCCTCGATCTCCAGCAAGCGATCGATCTGGCCCTCGAGACGCAGCCGACGATCACCGCGGCGCGCTCGACGCTCGCCTCGGCGCAGACCAGCCAGGCCGC
>JBFWSD010000220.1:0-8309 GCA_050248575.1 Gemmataceae bacterium | reverse complement strand
GTGGACGGAGATGACGCCGAGGTAGCCATAGTTCAGGTGCAGGGCCTCGGTGGCGACGATGCACAGCAAGACGGCGAGAGCCTCGAGCATGGCGCGCGACAGCTCGCCCGGTTTCTCGACATACCAGGGAGTGGATCCGGCGGTGGCCATGCGGACATGGTAGCGGCCTGGATGATTTCGCACGAGACGAGCTGCCCGCCCGCCGCACCCTACTTTCGCCAGACTGTCAGCGCGTTTCTGTTACCAAGACGTTACTTCCTGGAAGGGGTCTACTTCGTCATAGTGTCGAGGGAGGCGCGGACGGGCGTCTGCCGTCACTTCCTCTTGCACTCATCTGGACCCAGGTCTTGCACAGGAGAAAGAACATGTTGCGTAACTGGAAACTGGCACTGGTGTTGTCGGTGCTGGCCGCGCTGGCCGGGCTGAGCGGCGCGGGCGAAACGGCCTCGCCGCGGGCGGCTGCCAGCAAGGTGACGGCCGTCACCGTCTATCCGAGCAATGCGCTCGTGACCCGCACGGTAAACGTGCCCGAGGGCATCGGCCCGTTCGAGCTGGTAGTGACGCCGTTGCCGCCCCACACGGTGTCGGGCTCGCTCTACTCGGAAGGGACCGAGGGGATCCATGTGCTCACCACGCGCTTCCGCCAGCGGCCCATCTTCGAAGACACGCGCGAGGAGGTTCGCAAGCTGGAAGCCGAGCTCAAGCAGCTCCGGCGCGACGGCATGAAGATCGAGAGCGAGATCAAGGTCATCGATCAGAACACCATGATGCTGGGCAAGCTCGAGAACTTCACCGGCGCCAGCCTGATGCAGCTCACCGAGAAAGGGCTGCTCAACGCCGACTCCATCATGACGTTGGCCAAGTACGTCATGGATTCGCGCGCCGAAAAGAACGCCCAGGTGGTCAAGCTCAAGCAAGACCTGCAAGACAACAAGGAACAGGTCAACTTCGTCGAGCGCAAGCTGAGCCAGCTCGCCTCGGGCTCGACGCGCATGGAACGCGACGCGGTGATCGTGGTCGACAAGCGCGAGCAGGCTGCGGGCGAGGTCAAGCTGCACTACCTGGTCAACGCCGCGTCGTGGCGGCCCCAGTACAAGTTCCGCGCCGATCAGAAGAAGAATGAAGTGCAGGTCGAGTACCTGGCTGCCGTGATGCAGCAGTCGGGCGAGGACTGGACCGGCGCCAAGCTGACGCTGTCGACGGCGCAGCCGATGCTGAATGCGGCGCCGCCCGATCTCAACGCGCTGGCCGTGATGGCCATTCATCCCGGGCAGCCCAACCCGAACCCGCGCGTGAAGGCCATGGCGCCGCGCTCGAGCCAGACCCTGAACATGGAAGCCCAGACCAAGCGGCAGCAGGCCCAGCAGGAGATCTTCTCGAAGAAGGACGCGTACGCCTCGACGCTGCTGAACCAGGCCGCCGCGCTCGAGCAGACCTGTGATCTGCTCAACGGCCCGGATCAGCAGTTCGGCGGGCAGGGGCAGACCCAGGATCGCGACGGCCCGAGCGTGACCTATCGGCTGGCCTCGGCCCTGTCGATCCCGTCGCGGCAAGACGAGCAGGTCATCGAGATCACCCGCATCAACATGACCCCGGAGTTCTACTACAAGGCGGTGCCGATCCTGACGCGGCAGGTCTATCGGCTGGCCGACCTCACCAACAAGAGCGAGTATGTGCTGCTGCCGGGCGAGGCCATGATGTACATCGGCACCGACTTCGTCGGCCGGGCCGATCTGCCCCTGGTGGCCATCGACGAGCAGTTCACGGCCGGCTTCGGCATCGATCCGCAGCTCCAGGTCCAGCGCACCATGCTCGACAAGCAGCGCACTACGCAGGGCGACAACCAGGTGCTGACCTACCAGTACCGCATCCTGGTCTCCAGCTACAAGAGCGAGAAGGTGAAGGTGCAGGTGTGGGATCGGCTGCCCTTCTCGGACAACGAGTCGGTGGGCGTGAGCCTGATGAAGGCAGCCCCCGAGCTGAGCCAGGACAAGCTCTACCAGCGCGAGGAGAAGACGCAGAACCTGCTCCGCTGGGACATGGAGATTGCCCCCAACACCAACGGCGTCAAGGCGGCCGCGATCGACTATCAGTTCAAGATCGAACTCGGCCGCGCCATGACCCTGGGCGAGTTCGTCACCAAGTAAGGCGGGTTAACCCAACGCGCGTTAGCCCGACGCGCAACTTCAAAACGCGCAAGCGAGGGGTTTGCAGCCTCTCGCTTGCGCGTCATTTTCCGTTAGCGAACAAAACCGCATTTGGCGCCAGTTGAGCTGTCCCACTTCGATTGGCGATCAGCCGACCACGTTGCGGGGCCGCCCCGCAAGGTAGGCAAGCACATTATCGACCGCTCCCTGATTGAGGAGGTCATTGCCCTCGGGAGTGTCGTCGGCATTATGGGGCGTGAGCACGACCTGGTCGCAGTCGAGCAGTGGATAGTCGGGCAGCATCGGTTCGACTTCGTAGACGTCGATGCCGGCGCCGCCAACGTGGCCGGATTCGAGGGCAGCCCGCAAGGCGTGTACGTCCACGATCGCGCCTCTGGCCGTGTTGATCAGCAAGGCCCCCTTCTTCATCAGCCCGAGTTCGCGGGCGCCGATCAGGTGCCGCGAACGCTCGGTCAGCTTCACATGCAGGCTGACCACGTCGGAAGTCTGCAAGAGCTCGTCGAGGGAAACAAACGGGCAGCCCATCGCGTTGCTGCGCTCCGGATCGGGGTTGAAGGTCCAGGCCTGCACGCGCATGCCGATGGCGCGGGCCAGGCGGGCCGTTTCGATGGCGATGCTGCCCGCGCCGACCAGGCCGAGCATGCGGCCCGCCAGCGCTACACTTTGCAGGCGATGCCAGCGGTGCTGCTTGAGCTCGAGGGTGTGATAGGCCATGCGGCGGGCCACTGCCAGCATCAGCCCGAGTGTGTGCTCCGCGACGATGGGGGCCGTGCAGCCCGGGATATTGCAGACCAGGATGCCGCGCTCTTTCGCCATGCCAGGATCGATGGCGTCGGTGCCAATGCCGCACACCGAGATCATCTTGAGCCTGGGCAGCTGGGCCAGGATGTCGCCCGGCCACTTCACGGCACTGCGCGAGTTGATCATGCAATCGGCGTCGCGGACGCGGCGAACCTTCTCCTCGGCCGTCGCCGGGCGGTCGGAATAGACGACGACTTCCGCGTGCTGCTTCAGCCTGTCGAGATGCGGCGAGCCCTGCAGCTGGGGCGGATCGTCGCCGGGAATGACGATGAGCATTGGCGTCTTGCTTCTACTTCTGCGTGCTGATTTCTGCGTTACTTGTACCAGTCGTCGCGCGTCAGGGGCAGTTGGGCGTTGCCCTCTTCGGCGGGCTTGCTGAACAGCACCTGGTTGAGCTGGTAGTTGCCCAGGCGCATGCCTTCGTGCGAGCCGGCCAGGTAGATGCGGAAGATCCGGTAGGTCACCTCGTCGGTGATCTTGACGATCTCGTCGTGGCGTTCTTCCAGACGCTTGATCCAGTGGCGAATGGTGAGGGCATAGTGCTCGCGCATGTTCTCGACGTCGCGGATCTCGAAGCCGGCCAGTTCCCCGGCGCGGAGCGACGTTTCCAGCGGGCGCACCTCGCCGTTGGGGAACACGTACTTGCGGGCAAACTTCGTCCAGCGCGGATAGGGCATGTAGTTCTTGAGATTGATGCCGTGGTGCAGGTAAACGCCGCCCGGCTTCACGGCGTCGTAGATCTTCTTGAGGAAGAGGGGCTGCATCTTCTCGCCGATGTGCTCGGCGACCGAGATGGTGGCCGCCTTGTCGTACTGTTCAGTGCCCAGGTCGCGATAGTCGCGGAACTCGACCTTGCAGCGGTCTTGCAGGCCTTCTTCCTTGATGCGCTCGCGGGCAAACTCGACCTGCGCCTTGCTGATGCTGATGCCGTAGCAGTTGACGCCGTAATGCTTGGCAGCGTAGAGGATCAGCCCGCCCCAGCCGAAGCCGACGTCGAGCAGGGTCTCGCCCGGCTTCAGACGCAGCTTGCGGCAAACGAGATCGAGCTTCTGCACCTGGGCCGTGTCGAGGTCGTCGTCAGGCGTCTTGAAGTAGGCGCACGAGTATTGCACGTAAGGATCGAGGAAGGCCTGGAAGACCTCGGGCGGGCGGTCGTAGTGATAGCTGATCGACTGGATGTCCTTTTCCTTGGAGTGCGAACTGCCGTCGACCGTGCTGGCCTGCCAGCCCAGGCGCGGCTTCTCTTTCTTGGGCAGGTTGAGCAGCCGCCAGAACAGGCGGGCTTTCTCGCCCAGGGTCCAGTCGGCGGCGATCAGGTGGCGCAGAAAACGAACGAAGGCGATGACGTCCCCTTCGATGTCGAAGTCATCGTAGAGGTAGGCCTCGCCGATGCCGAAATCGGTGAAGGGCCAGAACATGTGCCGGGTGGCCCCGGGCTGCTTGAGCACCAGCGTGAAACGCGGCGACGAGCCATTGCTCTGCGGATGTTCCCAGGTGCTGCCGTCCCAGAAGCGGACATTGAAGTCGCACGGGGTGTAGCTGCGCGTGAGGTCGTCGAGCAGCAGTCGACTGGCTTCAGCCGTCGGATCTGCTTTGATTTGCGTGGCCATCCCGCCCTCGCTTGCTGGAGTGATGCCGATTTCGGGGAAACTCTGTAGAGGGACAACTTAGTGCCCTGGCCCGTGGCCGTCAACGAAGGAAAACGAGGAGCGCTGGTGGACGCCCGACTCTTGCGATCTCGTAAGGATCGGACCGGATTGTTGTGGACAACGCCCATTGGCGATCTCACAATCAAGGCGCCTTTCGACTCGCAACGGCCCATCCTGCCGCAACTTTTTTTGGAGAGCACCCCCCATGACTCTCGAACAGCGAAGGTCCGCCATCGACGAGATCGAGAAGATGCGCAGCGGGCGCCAGCTTGTGGCCCTGTGCACCTTCGACCGCGACGAACATCCCGCTCACCTGGGCGCCAACCTGACGCTCACCGAAGACATCAAGGAGCCCTTGTATCGCGTGCTCAAAGAAACCGTGCAGCCGGGCAAGAAACTCGACCTCTTCCTTTACACGCGCGGCGGCGATACGCGGGCCGTCTGGCCCATCGTCTGCCTGCTGCGCGAATTCGATCCCGATTTCGAAGTACTGATCCCCTTCCGCGCCCATGGCTGCGGCACCTTGCTGGCCCTCGCGGCCAAGAAGATCGTCATGACGCCGCTGGCCGAGCTCAGCCTGCTCGAGCCGGCGGGCAGTCCCATCGATGTCCATTCCAATGGCAACGGCAACGGCCACGTCCATGGCGTCGGCGTCGAGGACGTCAGCTCTTACCTCGAGTTCGTGCGCGAACTGATGCACGCCAACCTCGAAGACGGCGTCGAGACCGTGGAGAGCCATGCTCTCGAACCGCATCTGAAGGAACTGACCTCGCGAGTGCATCCCCTGGCCCTGGGCAGGCTGCATCGCGAACGCATGCAGATCAAGATGCTGGCCCAGCTCTTGCTCCTCAAGCACTATGGCGTCGGCGATGCCGTCGACAACCTCATCGAAGGGCTGACCACCAACTACTACTCGCAGCAGCACTTGCTGGGCCGCTACGAGGCACGCGATCTGCTCGGCGAGAATCATGTGGAGTTTGCCCGCCCGGCGCTCGCGGGCAAGCTCGATCTGCTCTTGCAATGCTATGAAGACGATTTCCAGGTGAGGCAGCCGCTGTTTCTCAACCGCCTGGCCGCCGACAAGGACTTGAGATTGGTGGGCGGCTGCGTCGAATCGCACGCGGCCGGCTATCTTTACCAAACCAGCCTGCGTCATGTGGAAGCCGAGATCCCCGCCGAGATCGTGGCCCAGAGCTGGGCCCGCAGCGCAACGGTGAGCGTTTGACGAAATAGCCGCGGTGCGTTCTGTTGGCCAGACCGCACCGCGGCTTGCTCTTACCTGGCGGCGGTAGCGACCACCAGGCGCGGCCGCTGCTTTTCCTTGAGGTATTCCTGCCACGCTTGCGGTTCGAGGCCGAGATCCTGCCCGCTCAGCTTGCTCAGGGCGAAGTAGACGGCCTGCTGCTGCGGATAGAGTTCGGCCCCCTCGGTCCTGGCCTTGTTGTCCGGATCGAGCCCGCGTTCCTTGACCTCGGCCGGGGCCAGCGGGCGCGTCCGCACCAGGTAGTCGAAACGCTGCTCGCTCGGCCACGGGCTGGCGTCGGAAACCCGGTGCATCAAGGAAAAGTCCTGCCGCAAGAAGGTGATGTCGGCACGCACGAAGGCGCCCGGCATCCCCTCGTAGTACTGCACGGGCAACGGCTTGCCTGGCGTCGGCACCAGCCCGCGCACCGTGTCGGTCGTCTGCAACGACGGAGCATGACACAGACAGCAGCTGCCCAGGTGATTGATCCGCACCAGCTCGCGCTGATAGTACTGCTTCTGCTTCTGATCAAACACGGGCTGCGCCGGATCCTGCTCTTGCAACAGCTTGACCAGATAAGGAACCGACTGCGAATCTCTCAGTTCGATGAGGGTCTTGGCAGCCCGGTCGGCCACCGGCGCCCACGGATAACGCAGGGCACGCAGGAGCCAGCCCCGGTATTCTTCGCGCGGCCGCCGCCGCAAGGCCTCGATCGACAGGCTGCGCACTTCCGCTGAACCGTCGAAGAGGGCGCGAAACGCCAGGGCCGTGCTTGCCTGTCGACCCTTCACACGATTCAGCTCGCGTACCATCTCCATTCGCGTGGACTCGTCCTCCACCTGAAGCATCTGTACCAGGGTGGGGACGACATTGAGGCGCTGGTCGATTTGCTGGGCCCGCCACGGGCCTTCGAACATCCGCTTGAGAGAGGCCGCGTCGGCCGGAGCGGTGGCCCGCACCCGTGCCACACCGCGTGCGCTCGCGTCGTCGGGCAAGCCAGCCTCGCGGATCTGTTTCGACAAGAGCTTGAGCGAAGCAGCGTCGAGCGGGCCAAGCATGTTGTTGGTGGTCTCGACGGGCAGGCCCTGACGCCGCGAATCGCGGGCCATCTCGCTCACCAGGCTCCCTAGCGAGGACAGGGCCAGTTGACTCTCCAGGCTTTCCTGCGGCGACCTGGCCCCCGGGCTCGCCGTGGTCAGCGCCTCACGTACGTTGGCAGCGCTCTCCAGCTTCACTTCGGGAACTTGCTCGAGCTGCGCCAGGAGCTCTTGCTCGTTCAATCCAAGCCGCCTGGAGACCTCGGTTTCCACGAGCCGGGCCAGCCCGGGTTTCGGCAGCGCGGGCGGTACTGCTGCCGCCACAGGTTGGTTGACCGCGGGCACTGGCGGCTCGACCACGTCGCTCGCGGGCTGCGCTGGCGTTTGGGCCGCGGCGGGCTCCCGTGTCGGCGGCAGTTCGGGCAGCCCCGCGACGATGACCTCTTCGTTTAAGATGGTTGCCACAACATCATTCCTGACCAGCGGCTTGCCAACGAGCTCGCCCGGACTGCGGGGGCGATCGGCCCCTGTCCATTCGAGCACCTCAACGGGCAAGGGGTTTGCCTCGAGCCTGACGCGCGGCCTGACCGGTGCGTCGGCGAGTAGCTGGTCCATGAAGGCCGCTACCTGCGGATTCTCGGCGCCGCCCGCGGCGGACCGCACGGGCACATCAGTGCTCTCGCTCAAGCCCATGATCACGGCGACGATCAGCATGACCATGACCAGCGCCGTCGAGCTCGTGGTCAGGGCCAGCTTTGCCCAGAAGCCACGCGGCAATTCCACGCTGGGCGGTGACTTGGGAAGCCTTGTCTTCATCGGTAACCTCGATGGTGTGCCCGGGTAAGTGGCATGCGCCGGGGCTGATCGGGCAGCCCGTTTCGGCTTGTCCGTTTCCCAGTTCTGTCCGCGAAGGGCCGGGCAACTTCCCCCCGGCGGATTTTTTGGCGAGGCAGCGGTCTTGTCTCGGTTCTGGCCAGGGCTTACGATCCACACCGAGCGCTCATTATCCTGACGTGGCGAGCTTCAAGCCTTGCGCGACGGGGCCGCGGATTCCAACCATGCAGACCTTCAAGATCCAGGCACCCTACGATCGCTACAGCGTCGCCTTTCCGGAGCTCGGTATCGCTTACCTGGCCGAGGTCGAATGGAAGAAGCCGCGGCCCCACCGCGTGCACGATCATCACGAGATGCAGGTGCTGTGGATGCTGGCTGGGACGATGGGGCTGGAAATTGACGGCCGCCGGCTGGCCCCGCCCGCGGGCGCCTGCTACGTGATCCCTGCCGGCCGCATGCACAATGTCTTTCAGCTCGACGAGGATCCCACGGTTGTCTTCCTCGATCTGCGCCTGGCCGCGCCGTCGTCGATGATTCCCTTTCTTGATCAGCTCACGCCGCGCGTCTTCTTTCGCAT